>JBIJCD010000134.1:0-8395 GCA_044344895.1 Pirellulales bacterium
CGAGGTCCTGCGCTACCGTGCCGCTCCACTGGCTCTGGTCGCCCGCGATCTGCGGAGAGAACCCGGCGATCACCGGATTGGGATAGAGCCGGGCCTGAACCGCCTTGCCGCGGGCCGCCTCGACCGCTGCCTGGGCCGCACGGAGCTTGGGGTGGCTTTGCATCGCCAGCACCACGAACTCGTCGAGCGTGGCGGGCGAGGGGCCGTGGGCGGCGTCGCGGGTGTTGTCGTCGAGCAGCGGCACCGTGGCGTTTTCAGGCATGCTGCCGAGCGGCACGCCCGGCTCCGGCAATCGCAGCGGCGCGGACCGTTGGGCCCATTCTTCGGCCCGGCACCCGGCCACGTCGAACGTGCCCGTTTCGGGCAGCGTCATGACCAACGCGATCGCCAGGGCGACGGGCATCACGCCGGGAACGGCCAAACACCCCGCGGCCGCGGCAGCCAGCGCCGCATATCCGCAGTGAGACGGGCGTTCGCGATGCTTTCGATGCTCTGTGGGTGCGATCACGATTCGGTCTCGAGGGGACTCGCCTGTTCCTGGAGATCGTCACACTCCAGCCAATCGCTTCAGTTTTGACGATCGCTACCCGCGGAATATCCATCAGATACTGATCTTTGAATCACGCGGTCGCGGCAAGCTGGGTACATTGGGCGGCTCCTGAGCCCAGTTTGATGGAGCCCGCCCACGCCGTGCCGATTCTGCAAGCCCGTCATCTCGGCAAGCTGTTTCGCGGTGGCGATGCCGCTGCCGGGGGCGTGGCCGCGGTGGCCGACGTCGATCTCGACGTGGACGCCGGCGAGTTCGTGGCGATCACCGGGGCATCGGGTTCCGGAAAGAGCACGCTGCTGCACATGCTCGGGGGCATCGCCAGGCCGACCGCGGGCAGCGTCCTTCTGGAGGGCGTCGATCTGGCGACGCTCGACGACGACGCGCTGGCCCGCGTGCGGCGCCGACGGATCGGCTTCGTCTTCCAGCGATACAACCTGCTTCCGGAACTGTCGCTCGTCGAGAACGTGGCGCTGCCGCTCGTGCTCGACGGCACGGCCGAGGGGCCGGCAGACGCGGCGGCACGGGCGGCGCTCGACACCGTCGGGATGGCCCACCGCGGCGGGCACCGGCCCGACGAACTTTCCGGAGGCGAGCAGCAGCGGGGGGCAATCGCCCGGGCGCTCGTCACGTCACCCGCCCTCGTGCTGGCCGACGAGCCGACCGGCGCGCTCGATTCGACGAATTCCAGGAACGTGGTCGAACTGCTGGGCAGGCTCGTCGCCGACCGCGGGCAGACGGTGATCCTCGTGACGCACGACGCGGCGATCGCGGCCGCTACCCGGCGGACGATCCGCATGCGCGACGGCCGAATCGAGGCCGACAGCGGGCGGCCGACGGCGGGGCCGACATGACCCTGGCCAGGCTCCTGCGCCGCCAGTGGGCGAAACGGCCGGGTCGGGCACTGGCCACTGCGGCCAGCGTGGCGGTGGCGGTGGCCGCGGTCGTCGCCACCTGGGTGGCCGCCGATGCATCGCGGGCCGGGTATCGCCGGCTCGCCGAGACCGTCGAGGGCGTGCCCTCGATCGAGGTCTCCGCCCGCGGTGGCGGCCGGTTCGCCGCCGATCTCGTGCCGCGGCTGGTCGACATTCCCGGCGTGCGGGCGGTCGTGCCGCTCTTTTATCGGCCCACGCTCCTGCGGGCCGGCGAGATCCGGGCCCGGGAGATCGCCGTCGGCGTCGACGCGGTATCGCTCGTCCGCGCGGGGCTGCTCGAGATCTCCGCCGGTCGGCCGTGCGCCGCGGTGGACGAGGTCGTCCTCGAGAGCGGGCTGGCGGCCGCGCTGGGCAGGCAGGTTGGCGACGAGGTGATCATGCTCACCCGCCGGGGCATCCGCCGCATGACGGTCGTGGGGCTGGCGCCGGCCGAATCGCTCCGCTGGTTCGCCGAGGGGGGCAGCGTGATCGTCGCGATCGGGCCGCTCGGCGAGCTGTCGAACGCGGCGGGCCTCGTCGACCGCGTGCGGGTGGTGCTCGGGCCGCAGGCCGCGCGGGCCGGTGTGCTCCGCGAGGTCGCGCGGCGGCTGCCGACGGCGCTGCTGGCCGAGGTGCCGGCCGGGCGGGCCGGCATGGCGGAGGACGTGCTGCATTCGGCCGATCTGGGGCTCGACTTCGTCACGGGCCTCACCGTGGCGATGGCCTGGTTCATCGTCGGCAACGCGATGCTCATGAACGTGACCGAACGGCGCCGGTCGTTCTCGCTCCTGCGGGTGCTCGGCGCAACGGGCCGGCAGGTGGAGCGGTTCGTGATGGCGGAGGCGGCCCTGATTGGCGTGGCCGGGGCGGTGGCGGGAGCGGCGCTGGGGCTGGCTGCCGCGGCGCCGATCTCCGCGGGCATCTCCCGGGCGCTGCAGGCGCCGGCGGCGACGCTCCGCGTCCAGCCGCTGGTGATTCCGGTCGCGATCGCGCTGGGGGCGGCCGTCGCCGTCGCGGCGGCGTGGTGGCCGGCTCGCGAAGCCGCGGCGGTCGACCCGCTCGAGGGGCTCGCGCACGCTCCGCCGCCGCCCGGCGGCGTGTCGCGGCGGTTCTTGGCGGCGGCGCTCGCCATGTGGGCGGCGTCGGCGGCGGTGATGGCCTTGGTGATCACGGAGCGGCTGCCGCCGCGGGCGGCTGTGCCCGCCGGCATCCTCATGATGCTGGCCTTCGTGGCGACCACCCCGGTGGTGCTGCCGACGCTGGCCGTGTGGTGCGCGCGGCTGATCCCGGCGCGGTGGCGGATCGAGCGGACGCTGGCTGTCGAGCAGATCCTGCGGCAGCCGATCCGCACGGCGCTCACCACCGGCGTGCTCGTGGTCGCCGTCAGCAACGGCGTCGGCCTCGGGCACGCGATCCGCGACAACGTGGACGACGTGCTCGGCTGGTATTCCCGGCTGATGCGGGCCGACTGGGTGCTCGCGCATGGCGGCGTGTCGGGCGGCAGCCTGGCGGCGGGCGGGCTGCGGACCCGGGGCGTCGAGGAGGAGGTCCGCGGCCTGCAAGGCGTGCGGCGGGTCGAGGGCGTGGGGCTGACGGTGGGCCGCGTCGCCGGCGGCAGCTGCGTGGTGATCGCCCGCGACGTCCCCGACGGCGAGCCGCTCCCGGTCGACGCCGTGAATGCGACGCAGGACGAGCTGCGGCGCGGCCTGGCCCGCGGCGAGGCGGCGGCGGGCACGGTGCTGGCCCGCCGGGCGGGCATCAAGCCGGGCGACGAGGTCGACGTCGAGGTCTTCGGCCGCACCGTGCGGGTGCGGATCGCGGCGCTGGTCGTCGACTACACCTCGGGCGGCGCGTCGATCCTGCTGCGGCGCGATGCGGCCCGCCGGCTCTTCGGCCTGGAGTCGGCCGATCTCGTGCTCGTCACCGCGGATCCGGGGGCCGCGGCAGGGCTGCGGGAGCCCCTGCAGCGGGTCGCCGACGGGCACGACATGATGCTTCGATCGTTCGCGGGCGTGCAGCGGTTCATCGATGGCATCGTCGGCGGCGTGGTCGGCTCGCTGTGGGCGATCCTCGCCCTGGGGTTCGTCGTCGGCAGCCTGGGCGTAGCCAACACGGTGACCATGAACGTGCTGGAGAAGACCCGCACGCTCGGCCTCCTCCGGGCCGTCGGGATGACGGGTGGCCAGGTCACCCGAGTGGTCGTGCTGGAGAGCGTGCTCCTGGGATTGGCCGGCGGCATCATCGGCGCGGCCGGCGGGGTGACGACGGCGCTGCTGATCCAGTTCGCCAGTCAGCCGCTGCTGGGGCATCCGATCCGGGCGTCGTTCCGCCCCGGCGTGGTGGCCACTAACCTCGCGGCGGCGGTGGTGGTGACCGCCCTGGCGGCCTGGCTGCCGGCCCGCCGCGCCGCCAGGCTCGACCTGCTGGAAGCCATTTCGGCGGAATGACCCTCACCGACGAGGAGCCTTGCGGCGCCGATTCAGGCGAGCGTACGATGCTCGCCGGGGCAGCCCGAGGACGCACACATGCCAACCCACCCCGACCGTTGCCGGCGGGCGTTCACGCTCGTCGAACTGCTCGTCACGATCGCGATCATCGGCGTGCTCGTGGGGCTGCTTCTCCCCGCCGTGCAGGCATCGCGGGAGTCGGCCCGACAGTCGCAGTGCGGCAACAGCCTGCGGCAGCTTGGGCTCGCGCTGCATTCCTACCACGACTCCAAGGGCGAGTTTCCGCTGGCCAGGCAGGCCACCCGACAGCGGCTCGGTCCGTCGAGCTTCTCGGTGCTGCCGGCGCACCTCGTGGGCGTCGCGGACAGTCCGATCACCTATCCGCTCAAGCCGGAGCAGGTGGGCAGCTGGCTCTTGCGGATCCAACCGTATATGGAAGCGAGTGAAATCATCGGTCTCTGGAACACGCCGAGGGACCTGATTCAGGCCTACTCCATGTTCTGGCAGGTCAGCGGCATCCGGGTGCCGAACTACATCTGCCCTTCCGACGCCCTTGCCGTGCAGGGAGCCAATCCCTGGGGGTATGCCATGACGAGCTATCTGGCCGTGAGCGGCAACGACGAGTATGTCGACTCCCAGGGGCATGCCAGCAACGCCCGCAACGGCGTCTTCCCCACGCAGCACTGGACGTGGTCGCAGCGGCCGAAGGTCACGATGGCGAAGATCACCGCCGGACTCGGCAAGGTGGTGATGGTCGGAGAGCGGCCGCCGTCGTCGACCCGTTACTTCGGCCGCTGGAACATGACCGACTTCGACACCGTGATGGGCAATCCGAACCTGGAGTTGTCGGTGATTCCGACCGACGCCGCCGGCCAGCCCTGCCCGTCGCCTGGATACTTCGGCCCGGACACGCCGGACAACCCGTGCGCGGCCACGCACTTCTGGAGCTTTCACCCCGGCGGTGGCAACTGGCTCATGGCGGATGGCGCCGTGACGTTCCTGACGTACGGCGCCGGCACGACCGTGCTGCCGGGCATGTCGAGCATCGACGGCACAGTGGGCGGCGACGTGCTGACGCAGCCATGACCGACATCGGCCCGCGCCGCGTTCCCTGGGACGATTTTCTCGCGATGCACCTGCGCGAGATCGGCCTGGCGGTGCTCGCGATCGTCGCCCTGCTGTGTGGGCTGGCGTACGTGGAACTGCCCGGCGGCACCGAGCTCGCCGGCAGCGTGACATCGGGTGGCAAGCCGGTGGTGTACGGCACGGTGACGGTGGTCGCGTCCGACAATCGGGTCTACACCGCGCCGATCGGGCCCGACGGGACCTACCGCATCAAGTCCCTGCCTCCTGGGCCGGTGCGGGTGGCGGTGTCGAGCCCGAATCCCAAGTCGGTGATGGACCAGACCGCGGCCGGAGAGAGCCCGGACGCGGCGCCGTCGCAGCCATCGCCCGCCGCCGCGCCACGCACGGCCACGGCCGACGGAGCCGCTGCAAAGCCCGATCCCAAGGCCGCCGCGGAGCCCGTGTCGGTCGCGGCCCCCAACGGTTCGGCGCCCCCCTTCCCCGCCTCGGTCCCGCCGCCCCGGCAGCAGGCCCAGCAGCAGGGCTGGTTTCGCATTCCCGGCCGGTATGCCAATCCGACGACCTCGGGCATCGGCACGGAGGTGCAACGCGGTCGGACGCCGCTCGACCTGAAGCTCGATTGACGACGGGCGGATTCCGCGGCGGCCCCGGCTGGCCAGCGGGGAATTTACAGTGCCGCGGCGGGCCACTATCGTGGCGTCGGTCGGTGATCGGGGGGCCCGGTCGCGACCTGCACGCGCGAGCGTTCGTACCACCGCAACGGGAACCAGACATGGGCTTTCATCAGACGGCCAAGCATCGCCCCGGCAAGCACTCCCACCACCAGATCGGCCTCGTCCGCGGCCAGTTCGGCGACATTCCCGAGGACGCCTGGCTCGACTTCCTGGCAGCGAGCGGCTTCGACGGCTGGGAGGAGGCCGCCTGGGAGCTCGATCTCGCCCAGTGCGACACCGACGCGGGCGCGGAAGCCTATGCGAAGGCACGCGTGGCGAAGGCCAAGAGTCGCGGCCTGGAGATCTTTACCGTGGCCACGCACCTGCAGGGGCAGTCGCTGGGCGACGAGCCCTCGGCCAAGACGCTGCAGTTCGTCGGCGGCGAGCCGGTGAAGGCCTACGTCGCCTGGCGGAAGGCGGGCCACGAGCCGCCGCGGACCAACCCCTACTTCGTGCCCGACGACGTGGGGAGGATGATCCACGACAAGGCCCGCGCCGACCTGGTCCGGTCCGTCCGTCTCGCCCACTATCTCGGCAAGCTGCAGGATCGGAAGGTGGCCGTGCCGGGCTTCGTCGGTTCGCCCGCCCACTGCTGGAGCCACTGGTTCGAGTTTCCGCCGCGGCCCAAGGCCATCGGCGGCTGTCCGATCCCCGAGGTGCTCGACGTCAGCCTCGAACTGCTTGTCGAGCGGTTCGCGCCGGTCTTCGACGCCTGCCGGAAGTATGGCGTGACGTTCGACCTCGAGTGCCATCCCGGCGAGCGGGCGATGGGCGACATCGAGTCGGCCGGCGACTACCTGCGGTTTCTGGGCAAGGCCGGCTACGGCACCGACGTGGTCGGCTTCAATCTCGACCCGAGCCACATGGTGTGGCAGGGCGTCTGCCCGATCGCCTTCATCCGCGAGTATGCCGACGCGATCCATTCGGCGCACATCAAGGGCGTGCAGGTGATCGACGGCCCCACGCGGGCGGGCCGCCTGGGCGGCCACCGGCCGATGGGCAGCAAGCTCAACGGCTGGAACTTCGTCACGGCGGGCAGCCGGCGGGACGCGGTCGACGTCGAGGAGGTGATCGTCGAGCTGAACCGTTCCGGCTACAGCGGGGCGATCAACATCGAGTGGGAGGACAACGACGCGGAGAAGCGGGCCGGCGCCGTGGCGGCGCTGCGTGCCCTCCACGCCTGTGATCTCCCGCCTGCGACGGGTCGCCACGACGACACGCTGAAGGCCTGAGCGACGACGGGTGGCGGTTCACCGCAGCGACTCCGGCACGAGTGGCGCGTTTTCGTAGAGGATGACGCCTCCGCGGCGGATGATCTCCCGCTGCACTGCGGCGATGTCGACCTGCCGCAGAGCCGTGGCCGTGGAACCGGCGATGGCCGCGGCGATCCCGGCCGCCTCGCCGAGCGCCATGAAGACCGGCTCCATGCGGAGCGTCTGGTAGCCGACGTGGCTTGTGCTGCAGGCGACCGGTACGAGCAGCCCGTCCACACGTTTCGGCACCATGATCCTGTAGGGCAGCTGGAAGGGATCGTGCGCGATGAAGAAGTAGCCTTCCCGCACGCCCGGATATCTGGGATCAAATTTCGTGACGGCGTGCGAATCGAACTCGAACTCGGTCACGGCGATTCCGTCCGGCTGACGCTTGGGAAGCCCCGTGGCGAATTCGGGCGCGGCGTCGTTTTCGGTGAGCGTGTATTCGCCCCAGATTCGCCGGCCCTGACGCACGTAGATGTGGTGCGGGCGATGGCGATTGTCGGTGAACTCATCCTTGGGGAAGCCCCACTGTGCGGCTTCCTCGCGGATCCGGGCCGGCACGGCGAGGTCGTGCTGCAGGAGCCAGATGAGGCCCTCGTTGTGCGACCAGTAGCGGTCGAAGATGCGGCGGCGTTCCTCGGGACCCGCCTCCGGCCAGCGCCAGTTCTCTTCGGCGAGGTCGAGCGATTCGGCCGGGACGCCCGTCACCGGGTGCGGGTGGTCGCTGTTGACCTCGTGGTTGCCGCCCGGCATGGCATAGAGCTGGATCACCTGCGTGAACGCGGTCACGCGGCCTGCCGCCATTTGTTCGAGCAGGTGCCGGTAATCCTCCCGAGCGAACCCGGCCGGCTTCTCCACGGGCACCTGCTTGGCCGGGTCCTTCGTGAGATGGAAGCGGAAACAGAATGCCTGGATGCCGGCGTCAGCCGCGCCGGTCGACCCTGGCAACGGGTTTGAGTCCTTGAACCGCACATAGATGTTGCCGGCGTGGGGCTCGCGGAATGCCTCGCGGCTCTCGCGTCCCACGCGGTAGGCTGCGCCGGCCAGGGCGGCGAGATCCCCTTCGTAGGTGCAGTCGATGAATGCCTGAGCCCGCAGGTCGATCGCTGCGGATGGCTCGGCGAGATTGGCGGCCCTGAGGCTGACGAGCTGGACGGGCGGGCCGAGCTCACCGGGATCCGCCCCGTCGATCCGCCTGCCTGGGGTGGCCGGCCGCTCGCCCCCCTGCCCGTCCGCGACGCGGGCTGCGACGGCCCGGTGTCGCTCGAGGAGCCGGATGCCGGGCTCACCGGCGAGCATCTCGCGAAACACCCGCTCCGCGACCCGCGGCGAAAACATGTTGCCGCCGCGGCACATCCGGACTTCGGGCGACTCTGCGCCGTGTGCGGCGGTGTAGTGCTCGACGATCCGCCGTTTGAACTCGTTGTACAGA
>JBIJCD010000368.1:0-3935 GCA_044344895.1 Pirellulales bacterium
GGCCGCTTTTTTCTGGAGCACCGCGCCCGCATGAGGCACTTCGATCCGCCGGGGTTCGCCCGAGAGTTCTATCTCCTCTTCATCGTCGGCCTGGGATTCGGAGCCATGCGCACCCGCGGCTGGTCGATGCCGTCGCGGCTGCTCTATCCGCTGGCCTTCCCGGCGATCGCGGTACTGCACTGGAACCGCGGCCTCAGGCACTTCCTGCGGGCCGGCCGCGCGTCCGGCCTCCGCCCCGGCGCACTTGCGGCCGCCGCCGTGCTGGCCGCAGCCTGGGCGGTCGGCGAGGCGTGTGGGGCCGTCCTCGGCATCGATCGCGTCACACCGCTCCTCTGGCTGACGGAGGTGAAGCCGGTCACCGCCCGGCAGCTCGCGGAGTCCGACGCGCTCGAGGGTCGCCACACGTCCGCCTGAGGGCGGCTGCCACCGGCTCCCCATCCGATCGATGCCGACCCGGCCGTCTGCCGCATGGACCGGTGCGAATGCCGACATGCCTGGCAGACGCATTTATCGCAGTCCCGACCTGACTCGACACGCCGCACGAGGACGCGTCGGCCCTCTTGATCGGCCGCGGCGTCGGCGTCAGGGGGCCACCTTGTAGACCGTCTTGCCTTCCTTGATTGTTTCGACCACGACGATGTCTTTGATCGTCGCCGGCTCGACCTTGAGCGGATTCTTCTCGAGGACCACCAGATCGGCGAGCTTGCCGATCTCGAGCGTGCCCTTCGCCTTCTCCTCCTTGAGCTGGTAGGCCGCCATCGCGGTCACGGCCCGCAGGCCGTCGTAGGGAGAGATCCGCTGGTCAGGCCCGATCACCTGCCCGCTGCCGCTTTTGCGGTTCGTGCCCGCATCGACGAGTTCCAGGATCCACGGCTGCGGCGAGACCGGCGCGTCGTGCGAGAACGTGAAGGGCAGGCCGGCCCGCAGGAACGTCCGCGCCGCCATCGCGCCCGCCGCCCGCTCCGGCCCCCACAGCCTGACCACGCCGTCGCCCCCGGGCACGATGCCCGACGGCAGGAAGCTCGGGATCGCGCCGCAGGCCTTCATCTTCTCGATCTGGTCGGGCCGCAGCCACGATGCATGCACGAACACCGGCCGCGCGTCCCGCATGCCGTGCTTCTTCACCGCCTTGTCGATCGCGGCCAAGGCCTGATCGGCGGCGGCGTCGCCGTTCATGTGCATGTGGATCTGCATGTCGCTGGCCCAGAAGCGGTCGAAGGCAGCGTCGACCACCTCGTTGGGGATCTGGCGGAAGCCCGCGTAGGCCCCGGTCTTGCCCGGCGGATTCGTCGCATACGGCTTGGTGAACCAGGCGGTGTCGAGGCTGCCGTCGAGCCAAAACTTGATCCCGCCGAGGCGGACGCGATTGACGTAGCGGCGATCGAGGTCGACCCGGGCCGCCCGTAGCTTTTCCAGCGTGCCGTCAGGCTTGGGGTTGTAGGCCGAGGCCACGCCGTAGGCGGCGGAGAGCGTGTCGTCGACGGTGGAATCTTTCGCAGCGATGTAAAGGTCGATCGGCAGCAGGCTCTTGTCGATCGCGTTCAGCACCACCTGGATGTCGTCGCTGCCCAGGCCCAGCCCCGCCTCCATCGCCGTCGTCTGGCCGTGGCGGGCCCAAAGATTGGCCGCGCCGGTGATCACGGCGTCGGCCAGTTCGCCGGTGAACGGCGGCCGCTTGCTGCGGACGGCGTTGAGCGCCGTCTCTTCCATCGGGCCGGCGAGCGACCGGCCGTCGGCTTTGCGGGCGAACGAGCCGCCGGCGGGATCAGGCGTGTCGGCCGCGATGCCCGCCACGGCGAAGAGCTTCGCGTTGCCGGCGCCCAGGTGCCCCGACGAGTCGACGATCATGACCGGTCGATCGGCCGAACTGCCGTCGAGTTCCTCGATCGTCGGCGTCCGCCCTTCCTCCATCTGCCGCGGCTGGTAACCGAAGCCGACGACCCAGGCGCCGGGCGGCGTCCGCTCGGCCTGCTTCTTCATCCGGGCGACGAGGTCGGGGATGTCGCGGCACCCGAAGAGGTCGCCATCGACGAGGTTCTTGCCGAAGTAGACGAAGTGGCCGTGGGTGTCGATGAACCCCGGCAGGAGCGTCCTGCCGGCGAGATCGATCGATCGCGTCGCCGGGCCGACGAACTGCTTCGCATCCGCTGCCGTACCGGCGAACAGGATCCTGCCGTCCTTCAAGGCGAGCGACTCGACATACTCCGGGGCGGGCCCCCGCATCGTGAGGATGTCGCCGCCCTTGTAGATCGTGTCGGCAACGTCTGCCGCCCTTGCCTGGCCAGCGGCACAGAGAGCGAGGCAGAGCAGGTGCGAGAAAGCAAGACTGCGCTTCATGGGTTTCATGGCCAAAAACATACCGGCCCGGCCCCCGGAAGCGAGCGGCCGACCGAAAGCCCCGAAAAACTCCCGATGAGCAGGCGGTCGTCGCGTCGACCATGCCCCATCCGCGTCAGGCTCGGCTACGCTTATTCAGTCGTCAGGCAAACCATGTCACGACCACGACTCCACGCGAACGGAGGCGAGGGAGTCGGCGAAAGCTCGAGGAGCTTTGGGCCGCCGCGGCCCACGCGACGAGACTTTTGCCGCTCCCGAGCCGGTGCCTCGCACGAACCGGATCTAACCGCACCAGCGGCATTTCATCGCCCTACCAATCCCCCAGGAGCCCCTTGGATCATGCCGATCGCCCGTCACGCCGCACTGTCCGCGTTCTACTGCCTCGTCATCGCTGCCTGCGGCCATGTTTCGGCCGCCCCCGCCGACCGGATCATCCACGGCGGACCGATCGTCACGGTCGACCCGGCCCGCCCCACCGCCGAGGCGGTGGCGATCGCCGCTGGAAAAATCGTGGCCGTCGGCACCGATGCCGAGGTGATGCAGCACAAGGGACCAAAGACCGAAGTCACCGACCTCGCCGGCCGGACGCTCGTGCCGGGCTTCATCGACGGCCACAGCCACTTCGCCTACGTGGTCGACGTGCAGGTGCAGGCGCTCTGCGCGTCGCCGCCCGCCGGCCCCTGCCGCAGCGTGGCCGACGTGATCGCGGCGCTTGAGGCGGTGAAGCAGCGGCGGGCAATCGGCCCCGGCGGGTTCGTGATCGGCTTCGGCTACGACCCCGATCTCCTGGCCGAGAAGCGGGCTCCCACCAAACGGGAGCTCGATGCCGCCTTCCCCGACAACCCGGTAATCCTCGTTCACGTGTCGGGCCACGGCGCGATGCTCAACTCGCGGGCGCTCGCGACCTATGGCATCACCGCCGCCACGCCCACGCCGCCGGGCGGCGTGATCGGCCGCGAGCCGGGCTCCAACGAGCCGAACGGGCTCCTCTTCGAGACGGCCTTCATGCCGATCTTCGAGAAGACACCCGGGCCGTCGCCCGAAGAGCAGCTGGCGCTGCTCGCCTCCGGGCAGGAGCTCTACCTCCGCGAGGGCATCACGACGGCCCAGGAGGGTGCCACCATGAAGGAGCAATACGACCTGCTCCGCCGGGCGGCCGACCAGCGGCTGCTCAAGCTCGACGTGGTCTCGCTTCCCTTCATCCTCGAGGTCGACGAGATTTTCGGCGGCAAGCCGCCGCGAAACGAGCCGGACTACACCAACCGCCTGCGGATCGGTGGCGTCAAGATCGTGATGGACGGCTCGCCGCAGGGAAAGACAGCCTGCTTCACCACGCCCTACCTCACGGGCGGCCCGGCGGGCGAGCAGAACTGGCGGGGCGAGCTCTCCTTTCCGCAGGCCACGCTCAACGAGTCGGTGAAGAAGGTCTACGACGGCGGCGCGACGCTCTTCGTGCACTGCAATGGCGACGCGGCGATCGACGCGCTGCTCGAGGCGCACCGCTACGCCTCGGCGGGGCAGCCGGAGAAGCCGCGGGGGACGGTGGGCGTCCACTCGCAGTTCATCCGCCGCGACCAGCTGGAGAAGTACAAGGCCTG
>JBIJCD010000331.1:0-4403 GCA_044344895.1 Pirellulales bacterium
CACGCCCTCGTTCTTCACGCTCCACTGCTTCTACTTCGGCGACACCCACGTGGCCAACCGCGGCGCCGCCCAGGCCGACTTTATCAGCCCGATGAAATCGGCGCGGGCGCTGGGCCTGCGGCCCACGAACCACACCGACTTCAACGTCTCGCCACTCGACCAGCTCTTCACGATCCATACGGCGGTGAACCGCACGGCCCGGTCGGGCCGGGTGATCGGTGGCGACGAGCGAATCACGCCGCTCGAGGCCCTGGAGGCGATCACGATCGACGGCGCCCGGCAATACGGCGAAGAGGCCCGCAAGGGGTCGATCGTGCCAGGCAAGCTGGCCGATCTCGTGATCCTCTCGGGCAATCCGCTCACGGTGCCGTCGGAGACGATCGAAAAGATCCGGGTGCAGGAGACGATCAAGGAAGGCACGACGGTCTGGAAGCGGCAGGAAGGCACCGCGACACCGCCACCGGCGGCACGGTGATCGGACGGCGATCCTGGGTGGGCGACCCGCTGGTCGCCGGGGGCCGCGGGGGCGTGAACCCGCGCCCAGGGCTCGCACGGCTGCTCACCAACCCAAACGGCTGATGCGACGAGCGTCACGGTCCGGGCTGCATCGGCGAGGCCGGCGCGTGCGGACATCAGCGTGCTTGGCATCCACAATGGTCGCGCCAGAAAGCATCGCCTGGAGCCGGTCGCAGCGATCAGACGGCGAGTAAGCTGCAGAGATAGGGCGATTTGCACCGGAGCAAGCGATGCCAGCCACCCTCGTGATCGTCGACGTGCAACGCGATTTCTGCTCGGGCGGAGCGCTCGCGGTGCCGGATGCCGAGGCGATCCTGCCGGTCGTCAACGGCTTGATCGGCGAGTTCACGCAGGTGGTCGCCACGCAGGACTGGCACCCGCCGGGCCACGTCTCCTTCGCCTCGAGCCACCCGGGGCGGCGCGCCTTCGATTCCCTTGCGCTCCCCTCAGGCCCGCAGACACTGTGGCCCGACCACTGCGTCCAGGAAACTTTCGGCGCGGCGTTGCATCCCGCACTGCGACTGCCGCCCGGCACACCGATCGTCCGCAAGGGCGTGCACCCCGACATCGACAGCTATTCGGGCTTTTTCGAGAATGATGGCTCGACACGCGTCGGCCTCCATGCAGTGCTCGAGTCACTGGGCGCGTCGGAGATCGTCCTTGTCGGCCTCGCCACCGACTTCTGCGTGCTCCACACCGCTCTCGACGCCCGCAGGCTCGGCTACGCGACCACCGTCGTCGAGTCGGGCTGCCGCGGCATCGACGCGCACGGGTCGCTGGCCGGCGCGTGGCGGCGCATGGAACAGGCGGGCATTCGCCGGCGGTAACAAAGTCGCTGCCTGCATGCAAAACACCGCTTCCTGCGGTTTTTGCTGGGCGGGCCTCCGCCCGCTGGTGCTGCGCTCGGCATCATGCCGAGCAGGCGGGAGCCGCTGCCAAGCGAGCTTTCACCGCCCGCAGCAGCGCACGGCCAGCCGGGAAAAGGCGGAAGCTCGACGAGCTGGGAGGATTTCGCATTTCCAAGACGTCTGCAGCGTCGCAGGCCGTGGTGCGAAATCATCCCGCGAGGAGACTTCTGCAGTCCCGGCGGCGATCGCTCCAATTTGATCGCGCGATTCACAAGCGGCACGCGCGCTAGGGCGTCGCGTAGCCGTAGCGGTCGAGGAACGGCCGCCATCGCCGCGAGATCTCCGCGACGATCCGCGGGTCGTGCCGGTAGGTGCTGGCCTGATACTTCTTCATGGCCTCGGCCTCCTTCTCCAGCGGCCCGCGCACCTGTTCGAATCCGCCCAGGTCGAGCCGCTTGTAAGCCTCGCCGATCTGCCCCACCGGGTCGGCGACGAGGTCCTCGTAGCGGATCTCATGGAGCCGCCCTAACGCGAGGGCTGCGCGATCCCGTTCGAAGGCGGCGTACATCCGCTCGAACGACTCGAACACATACTCCTCCAGCCGGTCGCCCCGATCCACCTGCAGCCCCTGCCCCTCGTCGAGCGACCGCCACAGCCGCATCGTCGAGCCAAACACGGCGAACGGATCCCGGCAGACGTGCAGGAACCGGGCCTCGGGAAACATCTCCGCCAGCACGCCCACGCGGGCGGTGTGCGGTGGGCTCTTGAGCACCGGCCGGCGCGGATCGGCCGCCGCCAGCGACGCGAGAAACCTGCGAAGGGTCCGCCGCCAGCGATCGAGCTCGGCCGGCGGGAGCGTGGTCAGGTCGAGCGACTCGGGGTGCGGGCTGCTCGTGGCCGGAAACGCCATGCGACGGTAGGGCGAGGGCGCGCCGAGATTCATGAGCGCAAACTCGTCCTCCTGCGGCTTGTCGAAGGACACGGCCATGTCGTCCATCGGCCGCTTCGCCGGCAGGATCCATGACAGCAGCGGTGTCAGCACCCGTTCGGTGAGCAGAAAGTGGCTCGGGCAGTAGCACTGGTAATAGTTCGGGCAGCAGAACCGCTCGTCGAGCATCATCAGCTCGTGCAGCAGCGTCGTGCCCGACCGCCAGTGGCCGATGATGAACAGCGGCGGCGGCGTCTCGGGCGGCGACCGCAGCCTCCGGCCGTAGACCGATTCGCAGACCATCGCCGCCACGGAGTTGAAGGCGGCGGCCCCGGTGATCGTCACCACGAGGCCCCAGCGACTCGGACTTGCCCGCCACTGGTGCTCGCCGGCCAGATCGAGCCACACTCCCAGCGGCATGCCGTGCCAGAACCGCGGCGCCCACCAGGGCCAGGGGCGGATCGTGCCCTCGCGGTGCGGCCGTGCAGCCGGAGCCTGCGGCGCGGTCGGGCCGCGGTCGGCGGCTGGCTGCGGGTCACTCACGTCCATCTGTCTCCCGGTGGCGGCTCGTGCCGATATCACCTGTCGCGGCAGCCGGTGGGCGACATGGTACCGAAAACCCCCAAACCCGTTCACCGCCCGGCCGGCAGCCGATCGGCGGGGCAAGCTGATAAACTACCGTCACATTCCGGCGACGCTGCCTCGTCCCGGTCCACGCCCCCGCCATGACCGCGTCATGAACGACCGCGCCATGAAACTGTTCCGCCATCGGGAAGACATCGTTCCCGTACTGTGCATCGTGTCGCTGAGCCTGCTCGACCTGGCGGTGTTCTTCTGCGGGCACGGCGTCTGGCTGCTCACGGCCTGGCTCGCGGTGGTGACCCTGCCCAAGGCCTGCATCTGCTCCTGGAACCATCACCACCAGCACGTGTTCACGTTCTATCGGCCGATCCTCAACCGGCTGCTCGAGCTCTCCTACGCCTTCCACACCGGCATCACGACCAACGCCTGGGTGCTGCACCACGTGCTGGGGCACCACGTAAACTACCTCGACCAGTCGAAGGACGAGTCGGGCTGGAAACGCCGCGACGGCTCCACAATGGGCGAGCTGGAATACACCGCCGTGATCGCCCTCACTGGCTACCCGCGGGCCTTCCAGGTGGCCCGGCGGTACCCGCGGCACCGGCCGGGCTTCTTCGGGATGGGCCTGGTCGTCCTGCTGCTGCTCGCCGCCGCGTTCGCCTGGAATCCGCTCAACGCGCTGTTCGTGTTCGCAATCCCGATGGTGGCGGGCTACCTGATCACCTGCTGGCACACCTACTGCCACCACGCCGGCCTCGACACGCAAAACCCCTACGAGGCCTCCCACAACATCATGCACCGTTCCTACAACATCCTCACCGGCAACCTCGGCTACCACACCGCCCACCACGTCAAGCCGGGGCTCCACTGGTCGAAGCTGCCGAAGTTCCACGCCACGATCGCCGACAGGATCCCCGACCACCTCTACATCGAGCCCTTCTTCCCCTTGAACCTCCTACCGGCGGGTGATGGCTGGAACCCTGCCCGGCGGCCGTCCGCGGCGGCCCGGGGGGCCGTTCCGGGGCCCGCGATCTTCCCTGCGCGGGCCGAAGGTCCGTGCGTGGGAGCCGCAGCCGATCCGATCGGCGGCCGCCGCTTGTGAATGTGCCCGTAGCCGGGCTATTCTGCCGGGGCTGGGATTCGTCCAGCCCGGGTGCATGCCGCACTGCCAGCCCGGCCGGTGTCCTGCCGTGGCACGTGGCCGCAGGTTCGGGGACGTCCGGTGCAGTGAAGGAGCACTTGATGATTTCGTTTCGGTTCGAGCATGTGTGCGTGCAGTCGTTCGGGCTGCACTTCCCCACCACGCTCGTGAAGTCGGCGGAGATCGAGGAGCGGATCGCGCCGGCCTACCAGCGGCTCAAGGTGCCGGCGGGCACGCTGGAACGGGTCAGCGGCGTGAGCACGCGGGGCCTGTGGGCCACCGACGTGACGCCCAGCTCCGTGGCCACCGTGGCCGCCAGGGAAGCCCTCGACCGCTCGGGATTCCGCCCCGACCAGATCGGGGCCCTGATCAATTGCTCCGTGTCTCG
>JBIJCD010000224.1:0-6235 GCA_044344895.1 Pirellulales bacterium
CCCAGCCGGGCAGCGAGCGCCCGGGCGGCCGAGCTCTTTCCGGCGCCGGCAGGTCCGTCGAGCGTCACGATCATGTGGCGAATTCCAGTTCGAGATGCAGCCACTCGTACCGCCGCAGGAAGACCGTGGTGGCGCGTCCGTCCACAGCGACGGTACCCGCCCCGCTTCCGGCTGGAAATGCTCGCCCCGCCGCATCGCAGACCTGGGCCCTGCCCACCTCCGTCCGCCACTCCATCCGCACCTCGCCAGAGCGGCCGCCCGACTCGAGCAGGCCGACGCGCGCCGCCACGAGCCGACCGTCCTCGTACCTCACGGGGCCGACGGTGATCCGCACGTTGTCGGGCCCGCCGAAGGGAATCCGCACCGGCGTCACGCCTCCGAGGAGCGCCAGCGCGGCGTCCCAAGGCCGCGCGAGCCCGACGCCGACCGCCAGGCGGACCGGCCCGGCAGCGGTGCCCCACGGCAGGATCGAATCGAGCATGTGCCCTCCGGAGCGGACGTGCCATGGCAGCCCTCCGGTGAGGATCGCGACGGGGGCGGCCTCGGCCCCCGGGGTCGCCGGACGAATCCCCAGGCCCGTGCCGCACAGTTCGACGAACCAGGGCGCCGTGAACCTGCCGCGCTCGCTGGCCACCGCCTGCGTGTGCAGGCTGCGGCGCAGCTCCACGTCGTCGTTCTCGTGCCAGGCGAACCGGCACGCGGCATGGTGCTCCCACAACGGGCCGACGGGCGGATCGGCGAGCCGCACGTCGACGTCGAGGATCGCAAGCGGCAGCCCGGCGACGAGTTCGACCCGCTGCACGAAGCTCCCCACGTCCCGCCCGCCGGCCCGCAGCCGCCCGCGGCTGACGATCGCTTCGCCCTGGCCGTCCTCGGCGGCCTCGCGCGCGATCGAATCGGCTTGCATCTCCGCGTACTCCGCCCGTTCCGCCGGGTCCTCCCACGGCTGGCCCGGCCCCGGCGCCGGCCGCGTCGACCGCACCGACAACCGCTGCGACAGCCGGTTGGAACGGTCCGCTGGCCGCCGCACCGACAACACCCCGCCGCTGCGCGGGTGGACCTGGATCCGCAGCAGTCCGTTGTCGAGCAGGTGGCCGCCGTCGCTCCGCCGGCGGCCGGCGAGGAACGAGGGCATCGGCCAGCTGTTTCGGCCGCCTCGCGCCACCGCGGCGGCCGGCGGCGCCGGCGGCGTCGGCAAAACATCAAGCAGGGGCCCGCGCGCCGCGACGAGCCGCGCCGCCTCGTCGCGCACGGCCGCAGCGATCTCGGCCACGGCGTCGGCACCGGCGACTGGGAGTGGCGCCGTCACCGGAAACAAGTCCGGCTCGAACGCGACGCTCGTGCCCGCCCCTTCCGTCCGCGCGAAGAGCTGCCGGGGCGTCACGAACGTGCCCAGAGCGGAGCTCATGGCGCCGATCCGCCGTAGTTCGTCGTGCCAGCGGCTGGCCGTGCCGGCATGATGCGCGAACTGGATGACGACCGTGTGGTCGTGGTCCATCGCATCGCCGAGGCGGCCCGGCAGCGCGAGCAGCGACTGCGCGGATCGGACGTCGAGCGGCGGCCGTGCGATCGCGTCGATGCAGCCGCCGCCGCTGCCCTCCCAGCGGATCCGGCCGGCGCAGGGGTCGGGCAGGGGCGTGCCGTCGAAGAGCGTCCACACGGCCCCGGTGAACCCGAGGCCTGCAAGCAGCTGCGGGAGCATCGCCGAGGAGCCGCCGCTGCACTGCGCGTAGGTTGTCGGCGCGATCCCGACCTGCTCCCGCCACGCGGCCATGCCCCGCTCGAGCGAATCGAGAATCTCCTCGGGCCCGCAGGTGTCGAGAGGCCGAGAATCGTAGCGCCCCCCTGCCGGCTCGAGCGTGCCGGCGGACACGCGGTCGCGGATCCGCGTTAATGCCGTGGGATTCGCCCCCCCGATCGCTTCGACGACCTGGCCGGTGGCGACAAGCGCCAGCGGCACAGGGGATGCGAGCTCCCGATCGAGCCCGCTGCCGAGCGTCGATGACGCGAGCAGGACGAGGTCGACCAGCCAGACATCGACGGGATAGTATCGGGCCCGTGAGGCCTCGAGGCAGCCGTAGCATTCCACCAGCTTGCTGCGGGCAGCCGCCTCGTCGCCGGCGACGGCAGACCGAGCCGCGGTCACGACGGCGGCCGTGAAATCGTCGTTGACCGCTCCGGCGTGCGACCGCATCCGCCGGGCCAGCAACTCCGCCAGCAGCGTCGCGAGGCCGAGGGCATGGAACTCCGCGGCCAGCGAGTCGCCCGGCAGCGTTTCGGCAGCGGCGCCGAGTGCGGCTGCGGCGGCGGCCACGATGCCGTCGCGGCCTGCGACGTTCCGCACCCAACGGGAAGCCGGGGCGTGGATCGCGTCTGCTTGGATGGCGAAACGATCTTCCCACGGCGCCGGCACGATGCCGAGCAGGGCGTTGTCGGCGACCGGAGGCAGATCGACGCTGGCCCACCAGGGCGACGCGCCGACCGAGTCGATCAACCACGGATGCCAGGCCGCCGTCCACGCCGCCAGCACCGCATCCGCCTCCGGCTCGTCGAGCCACGTCGGAAAATCGTCCAACGAGTGGCAGGGAAGGAAGACGGTGATCCGGTCGGGGAGCATGGCAGGGAGTCTACCGTCGTTCTCCCATGACGTCCGCTGAAATCAACTCGCCACGCCGCGGCAGAGGCGGTCGTTTGACACCCTTCTCCGTTCGCTCGTAAAGTGTTGTAGGGAAACTTTTTAGGCCGTCGTCCGGTTCGGCTGGCCCGATCCGGCCGTCCTCGTGGACCAGGTCATGGCTCGCAGCCAGTACGTGTGGGGCATCGACATCGGCAAATGCGCGCTCAAGGCGCTGCGGTGCCGCGCCGGTTCGGAACCGGGCACGCTGCTTGCCGAAGCGTTCGAGTACATCGAATACCCGATGATGCTGACGCAGCCGGAGGCGGATGCCGCCGAGCTGATCCGCGCCGCGCTCGAGGAATTGCTCAGCCGCCACGACCTGCGGGCCGACACAGTGGCGGTGTCGGTGCCGGGCCACCTCGGCCTCTCCAAATTCATCAAACTGCCGCCCATCGAGGCGAAAAAGATCCCCGACATCGTCAAGTACGAGGCCCGGCAGCAGATACCGTTTCCGCTCGACCAGGTGGTCTGGCGCTGGCAACGGCTGGCGGGCGGCGTCGAGGAAAGCGGCTTCGTCATCGACTCCGAGGTGGCGTTGTTCGCGATGAAGCGCGAGCAGGTATTCAAGGCGCTGGCGCCGCTGACCGAAGCGGGCATCCGCGTGGACGTGCTGCAGCTGGCGCCCATAGCCCTGGCCAACATGGCGATCTTCGACCAGCTCGGCGACGTCACGACGCACGACCCCGACGCTCCGCATCCGTCGATTGTGCTGGTTTCGATGGGGGTCGATTCTTCGGACCTCGTCATCACCAACGGGCAACGAATCTGGCAGCGAAACATGCCGATCGGCGGCAGCAGCTTCACAAAGGCGCTCGTGCAGGGAATGAAGCTGACATTCGCGCGGGCCGAGACGCTCAAGCGCAACGCCGTGAAGGCGGAGGATCCGAAGACGGTCTTCAAGACGATGCGGCCCGTGTTCAGCGAGTTCGCCGGCGAGCTGCAGCGGTCGCTCAACTATTTCACCGGCACCGACCGCACGGCCAAGATCGGCAAGGTGCTGCTGCTGGGAAATGCCACCAAGCTCCGCGGCCTGACCGAGTTCGTGGCCCAGCAGCTGCAGCTCGACGTGCAGCGGCTGGAGAAGTTTGCGCACCTCGACGGCTCGGCGGTGGCCACGTCACCCGCCTACCGCGAGCACCAGCTCTCCTGCGGGCCGGCCTACGGCCTGGCCCTGCAAGCCGCCGCCAAGGCCTCGATCAGCACAAACCTCTTGCCGAACGAGATCGTCCGCGACCGGATCATCGAGTCGAAGAAGCCGTGGGCGGTGGCCGCGCTGCTCGGCCTGCTGACGGCAGCGCTGCTCAATTTCTTCGGCATGTTCGCCGCCTCGCTGGCCTACGCCCCGTCGATCTACGCCAATGCCTTCAGCAAGGTGGACGACGTGAAGAAGAAGTCGGCCGCCGCCCGGTCGGTCTACGAGGAGGTGAAAAAGCGGCAGAGCGACGCGGTCGCGCAGCAGCAGTGGCTGGCGAAGGTGCAGGACCGTCGGTTCCAGGCGCTCGACATGCTGCGGGCCGTGCAGGCCGTGCTGCCGCACGATCCCGACAACGCCACGATCGACAATCCCGCGGACCGCAACGAGCTGCACATCGACCGGTTGGACTGCGAGTACTTTCCGGACGTAGGCACCTGGTTCGAGGGCATCAAGCAGCAGTGGTCGGAGACGCACATCGCCGACGACACCGCTCCCGAAGACAAGCCGGCGGCCGCGAGCGGCCAGCCGCAGGAACAGCCGGCCACCGCCGACGGCGCCCCGGCTGCCGATGCGCAGCCACCTGATGCCCCGGCCGCCGACGCGCAGCCAGCCGACGCCCCGGCTACCGATGCCATCGCCGAGATGACCGGCCCCAAGGGCCCGGGCTGGGTGGTCGAGATGCGCGGCTACCACTACCACAACGAGGCCCGCCACAAGCCGACCGAAGGGGCGCAGTTCGTCCGCTCGACCATCGTCAAGAACCTGCTCGGCAAGGGAGCGAAGGTCCGGGTCACCGCGGGCCCGCTGGCCGGCGAGGAGGTCGACGTGACGGCGCTCGGGATCGGCTTCCCGGTGATCGTCTCCTCCTCGCCGATTCGCACGATCAGGATCGCCGGCTCGAAGGCCGGCGGCGGATCCATCGGACCGTCGGCCGTCGAGCCCGGCGCCGTCGGTCCGGGCTCACCCGCGGCGATTCCCGAAGAGGTGCCCGACCTGCTCCTGAAGCGGTACGACTTCGTGCTGCAGTTCGGCTGGCAGCCGAAGATACCGGGGCTGGAGGAGCCCGCCGCGCCGGAACAGGCCGAGTGAACCCTCCCCACGACCTCCGCACAAACACCCGCCATGGCCAAGACAGCCGCCTCCGACAAGCTGCGACCCGCGCTGCAGATCTTCGCGAAGTATCACTTTTGGATGCTGGCGGCGATCGTGCCCATGCTGTTCCTGCCGGTTTTGTTCACGACGCTCGCGATGCTCCAAAAGCAGGTGAAGGGGGTCAAGGATCAGATCAAGGCGAGTCTCGATTCCCTGAAGCCCATCGGAGCGGAAACGCAGCATCCCAACAAGTTCTGGCAGGCTGAGCTCGACGCCAACACGGCTCGCATCAAGCGGGAGACGCTGGCCGAGTGGCGGCGGTTCTGGGACAGCCAGGCCGCCTACCGCACCTGGCCGGATTCGCTCGGCCAAGACTTCGTCAAGGCGGCGACGTCGCTGAAGCCGGACGGCAAGCTGTCGCGGAAGCTGCTCGAGCGCTACCAAGACGTCGTGCGGTCGTTGGCACGCGAACTGCCGGCCCGGATGGGCGCCGAGGAATCCATGCTCGCCTCCGGCGCGATGGGGGAATCCCGGCCGGCCGGCCCGGGTTCCTTCGGGCCTGGCGGACCGGGGCCGGCGGAGCCGCCGCAGCCCGGGCTTCCGCCGGGCCTTTTTCAGCCCGGTGGCCCGGCCGGCCAGCAGCAGGGCCCATCCCACTCCGTCGTCTGGAACTCGACCAATCAACAGCAGATCTACACGTCGTTCGACTGGGAGAAGGCGCCGACCACCACCATGGTGCTGATGGCGCAGGAGGAACTGCGTGTCTACGGGCTGCTCTGCGACGCGATCGCACACATGAACAAGTCGGCGACGGGGCCGCACAACGCGGCGATCGCAGTCGTCAATGAGCTGCTCGTCGGATATCCAGCGGCCACCGACATCCTCGGCGGGGCGACCAAGGGTCGGATCCGCTCCCCGTCGCAGCAGGCTGGCGGCGGGATGGGCATGATGGGGATGGGCTCGATGGAAGCCGCCGCGTCTCCGGACGGTTCGCCGGGGCGAGGGCATCCCAGGGGACGCCCATGGCCATGTCGTCCGACCCGGCGGCGACCGACGCACCGGCCTCGGGAACTGCCACGGCTGCAGGCCCCACTGACGATTCCTTGAAGGGATGGGTATACGTCGACTTCAACGACCATCCCCTTGACGCCGCCCAACTGGCATCGGCAGCCGATGCCCAGATGGTCCATCTGATGCCCTTCACCATGAAGTTGATCATGGACCAGCGGCAGATCGACGCGTTCTTGGTGGAACTGGCGACGGCACCGCTC
>JBIJCD010000135.1:0-8327 GCA_044344895.1 Pirellulales bacterium
CGCGGTTGGGCACGTCGCCGCGGCCGAAGAGCAGGAAGTCGAGGGCCAGCTTGAGGCGGTTGCCCTTGCTCCACCCGAACACGATGTCGAGCGGCGAGCCGTTCTTCGTCATCTCCATCGCCAGCTGCGCGATCGTGTGCGACACCGAGACGCAGTCGTGCGCCGTGATCACGAAGAAGTCCCCCTCCTGGCGGACGCCGATGATCGGGGCGTTCTGGAATTCGCTCGTGTCGCCGTAGTGCACCTCCAGGAACACGATCGGCACGCCCTGCGGGATGCGGTGCTTGCGGCGGATCTCCGCCTCCTTCTCGGCGAGGGACCGCTGCCCGGGGCGATGCGGCACGAGCACCTGGAACGTGCCGTCGAGGCAGATGTCGGTCCACAGCATCCGCGCCGCGTCATCGGCAAACCGGAATTCCTTGAGCCGCATCTCCTCCGATCGCCAGAACCGCGAAAACAGCGAAATCGCCAGCACGCAGGCGATGAAGATCGAAGCGATGATGATGCCGTCCGGCCGCTCGATCATGTTGGCGATCGTGGTGTAGATGAACACCAGGCAGACGACGAAGAAGTAGGCGACGCCGGCGCGGCGGAGCAGCATCCCCCGGCCGTCGGTCGGCCGCCGGTGGCTGATGTCGACGAGGGTGGCGACGGCGGCGCTGGTCATGAGCACGAGCACGCCGGTGGCGTAGGCGCCGCCCTGGGCCGAGACGTCGGCCCGGAAAGCCCAGGTGACCAGCAGGTTGATCGCCGTGAAGGCCACGACCAGCGGGCGGTAGGCGGCCGCCCACTCCGGCGCCATGCCGTAGCGGGGCAGGTAGCGCGGCACCATGTTGAGCAGCCCCGCCATCGCCGAGGCACCGGCGAACCAGAGGATGAGGATCGTGCTCACGTCGTAGACGGTGCCGAAGGCCCGGCCGAAGAGCGGGCAGATCGGGTGCGGGCTCTCGCCGTGGGCGAGGTAGGCCAGCGCCCGGTCCATCGCCTTGCCCTTCACCGGCTCCAGCCGCAGCTCGTCGGCGGGAATGAGCGTGTCGGTGCCGGTGACCAGCGACGAGCCGATGAGGAACACCGACATGATCAGGGCGGCCGAGAGCAGCAGCTTCCGCGTATTGGCGATGCGGGCCGGTGCGTTCTCGGGGTCGTCCTTCGTGCCTTCCATGAGATGGATCTGCAGCACGCCCGTCTCGAAGCCGCTCATGCCCAGCGCCAGCTTCGGAAACACGATGCAGGCGATGCCCAGCGCCACCCACGGGCCGCTGCCGCCGATCGGGGCGTGCTCCAGGTGGTAGTGGCCGGCGGTGATCTCGCCGAACCAGTGCCGCAGCAGGTCGGGGTGCGTGAGCATGTAGAACAGGCTCGCCCCGACCACGATCGCCGTGAGGCCGAGGTAGGCCACGACGAGCACCAGCGCCAGCCCCACCACCTCGCTGAAACCCTTGAGGAACATCGCGCACAGGAGCAGGAGCAGGAAGCAGGTGACGGCGACCTGGCCCTGCAGGAAAGCCGGCGCCGCCGCGCCGTAGTAGGCGTTGCTGATGAGGTGCGCCGCGGCGTCGGCGGCGGAGAGGGTCTTGGTGATCACGAAGTCTGTGGCCGCGAAGCCGATCAGCACGAGCACCACGATCTTGTTCCACCAGCCGTGGAAGAGCCGCTCGATCATGCCGATGGAGCCGACGCCGTCGGGCGTCTCGCCAGCCACGTGGCTGTAGACCGGCAGCGCGCCCAGGAGCGTCACGAGCACGAGGATCAGCGTGGCCACCGGGGCCAGCGTGCCCGCCCCCTCGAAGGCGATGGAGGGCTGGTAGCCCAGGGTGCTGAAGTAGTCGACGCCGCAGAGGCACATGATCAGCCACCAGGCGTAGTGGTGGTGCTGGGCCGGATGCTCGTCGTGCGGCTGCGTCATTCGCGCCTGGCCCCCACCAGCGTGCCGACCCGCTCACCGGAGACGGCCCGCTCGATGTTGCCCTCGCGGCGGTAGTTGAACACCAGGATCGGCATGGCGTGCTCCATGCACTGGGAGATCGCGGTGGCGTCCATCACCCGCAGGTTCTGCTCCCGGATCTGCTGGTAGGTGAGCTCCCGGTAGAGCATCGCGTGGGGGTTCTTCTCCGGGTCGTCCGAATAGACGCCGTCGACGCGGGTGGCCTTCATGAGGATGTCGGCGTCGAGCTCCAGCGCCCGCTGGGCCGCGGCCGTGTCGGTGGTCACGAACGGGCTGCCGGTGCCGGCCGCGAGGATCACGATCCGGCCCTTCTCCAGATGCCGCCGCGCCCGGCGGCGGATGTAGGGCTCGGCCACGCCGTCCATGCGAATGGCCGTCATCAGCCGGGTCTGCACGCCGAGGCTCTCGATCGCGTCCTGCAGCGCCAGGCCGTTGATGACGGTGGCGAGCATGCCCATGGAGTGCGCAGTGGCCTCCTGCACGCCCGAGTTGCCGGAGGTGAACGACGCGCCCCGGAGGATGTTGCCGCCGCCGATGACCACGGCCAGTTCGGTGCCGCGGGCCGCCGCCAGCACCGTCTGCCGGGCGATGTGGAGCACCTCTTCCATCGAGATGCCCCGCTCCCCCGGCCGGGCGAAGCTTTCGCCGGAGAGCTTGAGGAGCACGCGGCGATAGGAGCCGGCATCCATCGCGATCTTCCTCTCCGCGGGCGGAGAAGGCGGGGAGCAGGGGGGGACGTCAGCCGCCGAGCCGCCAGTTTTCCATCCGCTTGACCTCGAGCCCCGCCGACTTCACGAGCTGCCCCACGCTCTGCTTGTCGTCCTTCACGAACGGCTGCTCGAGCAGCACGCACTGGCTGAAGAAGTTGCGGAGCCGGCCCTCGATCATCTTGGCGATGATGTTCTCGGGCTTCCCTTCCTGGCGGGCCGCGTCGGTCAGGATCTCCCGCTCCTTGGCGACCACCGCGGGGTCGAGGTTCTCCTTGGTGAGCGCCTGCGGAGCGAGGGCGACCACGTGCATGGCCACGTCCTTGGCGACCTCGGCGGCGTTGGCCGCCGACGTGTTGCCCGACACCTCAACGAGCGACGCCTTCGAGCCGTCGTGGTGGGCGTAGCCACCGCAGGGGGCGTCGATCCGGCAGATCCGCGACAGCTCGAAGACCTCCCGCATACGGTTGAAGAGGTCGTCCTTGAGTTCGCCGAGCGTGCGGTCCGGATGGGCGAGGCTCTTCTGGGCGAGCAAGTCGGCGGGGGTCTTCGCGCCCGGTCCCAGCGCCAGAGTCTTGGCGATGTCGTTGACGAACTCCTTGAAGTCGGGGCTGCCGGCCACCGGCGCGCTTTCGCACTTCATCTCGATCATGGCGCCCACGCCCTTGGAGATGTCGGTGTAGACCGCCAGGCGGCCGGTGGAGGTCTCGCGGTCGGCGCGGAGGGCCTGCGTCTTCACGCCCTGCTTCCGCAGCCATTCGACGGCCTGATCCGTGTTGCCGCCGCATTCCTGCAGCGCCTTCTTGCACTCCATCATCGGCAGGCCCGTCTTGTCGCGAAGGGCCATCACTGCCGCGGCGGTGATGTCAGCCATGGCGTTTCTCCTTTGCTGCTGGTGATCGGTCGTGACGATCGAACCCGAGGATCGATCCTGGTGATCGGAGGCACGCTGCGTGGGGTCGTCGGTCTCGCCAAAAATGCCGGGGCTCGAAATTCCTCGACTCGGGCGGCCGGCACCCGCGTGCATCCACCCGGGTGGGCGGCCACCCGTCGCCGCCCCCGCGAGACCTCAGGTCTTGGGCGGCTTCGGCACGGCCCGCTTCACGTTGGCCCGGGCCTTCGGCGCCGGCTTGCCCGCCTTGGCGTCCTCGCCGGCCTCTGCGCCCTCGGCAGCGGCCTGCGACTCGGTCGCGGTCTGCGCCTTGCCCTCGAGAATCGCGTCGGCGATCCGGGCCGCAACCAGCTCGATCGAGCGAATCGAATCGTCGTTGCCCGGGATCGGCAGATCGATGACGTCTGGATCGCAGTCGGTGTCGATGAGGGCCACGGTCGTGATCCCCATCTTGCGGGCCTCGTTGACCGCGTTCTTCTCCTTCTTTGGATCGAACACGACGAGGCACTCGGGCAGGCGGGACAGCGTGCGGATGCCGCCGAGGTTGCGGAGCATCTTGCGGTGCTCGCGGCGGAGCGACGACTGCATCTTCTTGGAGTAGCTGCCGAAGGCCTCCGACGGGATCAGCGCCTCCAGCTCCTCGAGCCGGGCCAGCCGGTTGCGGATGGTGCGGAAGTTGGTGAGCGTGCCGCCCAGCCACCGGTCGCTGACGTAGGGCATGCCGCAGCGGGCCGCCTCGCGGGCCACCGCTTCGGCGCCCTGCCGCTTGGTGCCCACGAAGAGCACGAGCACGCCGGACGAGGCGACCTGCTTGAGATACTTCCGGGCCCGGAGCAGGCCGCGGATCGTCTCGCGAACGTCGATGATGTGGATCAGGTTCCGGCGGCCGTGGATGTAGGGCCGCATCTTCGGATTCCAGCGGCTGGCACGGTGCCCGAAATGGACACCGGCCTCGATCAGCTCTTGGGCCAGGACGTTCGACACGCTCGCGTACTCTCGCAGAGAAAGGGGATGAAACCGGCTGGGCGCACCACGGCGCAGAGCACCGCAAACTATCGGCAAATTTCGGCCCGTGTCAACGCACGCCCGGCATTCCCGGTCTCCGGCGGCAGGCCGGCCGTGCCGCCGGCCGCGGACGGCCGCCACGGCTTGAATCCGCCCGCCGGCCCACACTAGACTCCAACCCGCCTGTTTTCCGCGTTTTTCCGGCCGATCCGGCCGTCCCTTCGTGCGGCACCCCGTGCCGAAATCCCCCATGCGGCACGTGCTTTCGGCCACCGTCCAAAACGTTCCGGGCGTGCTGGCGCACGTGTCGGGAATGCTCGCCTCCCGCGGCTACAACATCGACAGCCTGGCCGTCGGTGAGACGGAGGACCCCGGCTTCTCCCGGATGACGTTCGTGCTCCGCGGCGACGACCGGGTGCTCGACCAGGTTCGTCGCCAACTGGAAAAGATCGTCACGGTCGTCCGCGTCGACGACATCAGCTCCCGCAACTACGTGGAGCGCGATCTCATGCTGCTGAAGGTGTCGGCGCCGCCGGGGCCGGCGCGGTCGCAGGTGAAGGAGCTCGCCGAGATCTTCCGCGGCCGCATCGTCGACGTGGCCGGCGACAGCGTGGTGGTCGAGATCTCCGGCACGGAGAAGAAGATCGAGGGCTTCATCGAGCTGATGCGGCCGCTGGGCATCCTGGAGCTCGTCCGCACCGGCCGGATCGCCATGGTGCGGGGCAGCCCGCCGACCCGCGAGCTCACCGAGGCGGCCGACGGCGGCCGGCCCGCCGACTCCGCCCCGGCCCGCGAATCGCTGGCCTGACGGCCGGCCCAGTCCATCGCGGCGGCTCCCCCGGGGCGACCCGCCTTCGCACGAATCGAACGACCGTTTCCCATCTTTCTCACCGGAGTGAACCGTGGCTGCGACGATCTATTACGACTCTGATGCCGACCTGAAGGCGCTCGCGGGCAAGACCATCGCCATCATCGGCTATGGCAGCCAGGGCCACGCCCAGGCCCAGAACCTGCGAGACAGCGGCCTCAAGGTGGTCGTGGCCCAGCGGCCGGGCGGCCCCAACTACGAGCTGGCCAAGAGCCACGGCTTCGAACCGATGAGCGTGGAGGACGCGGTCAAGCAGGCCGACGTCGTCAACATCCTCCTGCCCGACGAGCTGCAGGGCGATGTCTACCGCCAGTCGATCAAGCCCAACCTCAAGAAGGGCGCCGTGCTGATGGCCAGCCACGGTTTCAACTTCCACTTCGGCCAGGTGGAGCCGCCGCCGGGCCACGACATCATGCTCGTGGCCCCCAAGGGCCCCGGCCACCTGGTCCGCAGCGAGTACGTGAAGGGGGGCGGCGTGCCCTGCCTGATCGCGCTGGGCCCGAACGCCAGCCCCGAGACCAAGAAGATCGGTCTGGCCTACGCCAAGGGGATCGGCGGCACCCGCGGCGGCGTGATCGAGACCACGATCGCCGAGGAGACCGAGACCGACCTCTTCGGCGAGCAGGCGGTGCTCTGCGGCGGCGTCTCGGAGCTGATCAAGGCCGGCTTCGACACGCTCGTCGAGGCGGGTTACCAGCCGGAGATGGCCTACTTCGAGTGCCTCCACGAGATGAAGCTGATCGTCGATCTCTTCTACCAGGGCGGCCTCGAGTACATGCGTTACAGCGTGTCGAACACGGCCGAATACGGCGACTACACCCGCGGCAAGCGGATCATCACGGAAGAGACCCGCAAGGAGATGAAGAAGATCCTCGAGGAGATCCGCTCGGGGCAGTTCGCCCGCGACTGGATCCTGGAGAACCGCGGCGGCGCGGCGATGTTCAAGAGCACGCGGCGGCGGGAGCGGGAGCACAAGCTCACGGAGACCGGCCGCCGGCTCCGCAAGATGATGAAGTGGATCGAGAGCAAGGAAGTGTGATCCCATGACTCCTGAGGAATACCAGTCGCGGACGCTCTACGAGCAGCTCCAGCCGGGAGACCGGGTGGAGGTGGTGCACGGCGTGACGGTGGGCTCGACCGCGCAGTGGAGCACGACCACGGTGGGCCAGGTGCTCCGCCGGGAGCGGCGGCGGCACGGCCTGCACTTCCGCCGCAATCCCGACGACAAGGTCTACAGCGACGTGCTGATCCTCTCCCGCGACGACGGCGAACTCACCACCGTGACGATGGACGAGTTCACCAGGCTGCGGAAGCTGTAAGCGGCGGCGCCAGGGCCGGAGGCCCGGGTCGCCACCAGCGGGCGGATGCCCGCCAAGGAACTGCGAACAGGATCGTTCGGCGGTTCCGTGAAGCATCCCGAGTTCACCAGGCTGCGGAAGCTGTAAGCGTCGGCGCCAGGGCCGGAGGCCCCGGGGCTGCACGTGCCCCGTCGCCGGACGTTCGCTCCGGCCCTCCGGGCCTTCGCTCTCTCGAAGCTGACTGCGCTCCGGCATCCATGCCTGCGCTTGTCAGCTACGCCGGCTCTCGGGACACGGGCAGCCCCTCGCCGATCTGTGCAGTCGCCTTACCGGGCCGCGCTGCCTGCCTTCGTAAGGTCGGCGATCTCTCGGGCCGACAGGGCCCGCCGGTAGAGCCGCACGTCGTCGATCACGCCTTTGGCCGGATACGCATACGCCTTCGCGCCGGGCGCGGCCGTGCCGACCTTCCAGGTGATCTGGCCGTAGTCGCGGGCCCGGCTCGTCGCGTCCCACGGAGGAGAGGACTGCTTCGCCACGCCGTCGACGAAGATCGTGGCCGTGCGGCTGGTCGCATCGACGACCCCGGCGACGTGATGCCATGTTCCAGGGTCGAAGGTTTCGTCTCCTGTCGTGGCTCCGGACCAGACGGGCTCCTTGTCGGCCCGGCCCTCGAGCCAATGGTCGAACACGAACGTGCGATCGTCGTTGTAGCGGAGCCCCGTATGCCACCCGGCCTTGTTCAGGATGCCGTAATGGGCCTCCTGGTCGCCGTCGCGCACCGGCGGCGCGTCCGCCGGCTTGAACCAGGCGCAGAGCGTGTAGCTGCCGCTTTGCAGGCCGTCGAGCTCCGGCGTGCCGGCGATTTCGACGAAGTCGTCGACGCCGTCGAACTCGAGGCCACCCGCGATCTTCCCGGTCGTCCATCGGGGGCCGCCGCTCAGCTTCCCCTTGGTGCCGGCGCCGGAGGCGTCCGCGGCGACGTCTCCCGAGGCCTCGTCGAACTTCAGATGCACGAGCAGCCCGCCCGCCGCGGGCTCATCGGCAACGGCCTCGAATCCCGCCAGAACCAGCGCGGCCACCACGACGACCATCGACAGCGTGTGCAGGTGCATCGACAAGACTCCCACGGCCACCGGTCGATGCGGGACGGGTCGAAGCGATTTCTCCCCTCCGGCCGGACCGCGCCGGCAACGGCCCGCGAACCGACGGCTCGGCATCATACCGTCGGCGCGGCACGAAGACGACGACTGGCGCAACCTCCGCCGCGTGGCGGAACGCGTGAAAAGCATGCGCGGAACAGCAAAACCCCGCGCGGTGGCACAGGCCACGGCCGGTGCTGCGGCCTATACTTCCTACGATGCGAACGCTGATCCTCGTGCCGACGCAGCTCGAGCGGCAGGTGCTCGAGCCGATCGTCGCTCCCGCACTCCGGCGGGACGACCGGCTGGAACTCTGCGGTTTCGGGGCCGTGGCCGCTGCCGCACGCACGTCGCAGCTGCTGGCCCGGCACCAGCCGCAGCGGGTCGTTCTCATCGGCATCGCCGGCCGATTCGACGACCGCCTCGCCATCGGTTCCGCCTACCGCTTCGATCAAGTGGCCTGCTACGGCATC
>JBIJCD010000191.1:0-7017 GCA_044344895.1 Pirellulales bacterium
GACGCGGTCGTCGAACCGCACCCCGACGGCGATGAGGAGGTCGGCCTGGTCGACCGCGTAGTTGGAGTAGACGCTGCCGTGCATGCCGAGCATGTCGAGGCACCGCGGGTCGTCGGCCGGAAACGCGCCGAGCCCCATCAGCGTCATCGTGACCGGAATGCCGGTCTTCTTCACGAGCTCCCGCAGCTCCGCTGAAGCCTCGCCGGCGATCACGCCGCCGCCGGCGTAGATGATCGGCCGCTTGGCCCGTTTGATCGCCGCGGCCACCTGGGCGATCTGCTCGTGCCGCGGCCGACGGACCTCGGGATGGTAGCCCGGCAGATTCATCGGCGCGTCGTAATCGGGCACGATCTGGGCGAGCTGGATGTTCTTCGGCAGATCGACCAGCACCGGTCCCGGCCGGCCCGTGGTGGCGATGTGGAAGGCCTCCCGCATCACCCGGGCGATGTCGGCGGCGTCGGTGACCAGGTAATGATGCTTGGTGATGCCGCGGCAGACCTCGACGATCGGCGTCTCCTGGAACGCGTCGGTGCCGATCACGCTCGTGCCCACCTGCCCCGTGAGGGCCACCAGCGGCACGCTGTCCATCTTCGCGTCGGCGATCGCCGTCACGAGGTTGAGCGCCCCGGGGCCGCTCGTCGCCATGCACACGCCCGGCTTGCCCGTCGTGCGGGCGTACCCCTGGGCCGCGAAACCGCCTCCCTGCTCGTGCCGGGGCAGGATCGTCCGCAGCCGGTCCTTGGCCCGCGTGAGCGCCTGGTGGAGCGGCATGCTGGCGCCGCCCGGATAGGCGAAGATCACGTCCACACCGTGCCGGATCAACGACTCGACGACCACGTCCGCCCCGCTCACGAAGGCTTCGGAGGTGCGGGGCCGCGAGATGGTTGCCATGGGGAAATCCTCTGGTGCGGGACGGGCGGTGCCGGTCGAACGACAGTCGGCCGGGGCCGGCCCCCGGTCGATCCCTCAAAAATACACGATAAACGACCGGTGGCGTCAGGGGGCCCATTTCGGCCGAAAAATGCCGTCCGAGCCGTGCCTGTTCCGCGCGTCCGCCCGGAACGCGTTCTCCCCGAACGTGGTCTAATGTGCGGGTGTCCGACGCCACGGTTCACGGGCGGGCCGAGCGGTTGCTGGGCCTGGCTCCAACCCTCGAAACGCACCAAGGGTTCGCGGACGTCGTCGCCAGCCTGCAAGCGGGGCACGGCGGCACGATCGGCGGAACCTGGGGATCGGCGTCTGCGCTGGCGGCGGCCGCGTTGGCGCGTCGGCTGGCCGGTTCCGGCCCGCCGGCCGTGCTGGTCGTCGTGCTGCCCCACGCCGCCGAGGCCGATGCCTGCGTCGACGATCTGGCCCTGTTCAGCCCGCTCCCCGTGGCGGTTCTGCCGGCTCTCGAAGACTACGGCGTCGACGCGGCGCCGGACGATCCCGGGGAAGCCGACCGTCTGGCGCTCGTCAAGCGGCTGACCGGACCGGCGGCCAACGTGCCGAGGATCGTCGTCACCACGATCCAGGCGCTGCTGGCGCCGCTCGACGACCCCCGTGACATCGAGGCGAGCACCCGTCGGCTGGCGGTTGGTGGCGCGCTCGACCCGGCCGAACTCGCCGACTGGCTCGTGGCCCGTGGCTGGGAGGCGTCCGACGCCGTCGACCGGCCCGGCACGTTCGCCCGCCGGGGAGGTATCGTCGACCTGTTCGCCACCGACTGGGACAGGCCGGTCCGCGTCGACCTATTCGGAGACGAGATCGAGTCGCTGCGGACGTTCGACACCGTCAGCCAGCGCAGCGTCGACACGCTCGCCTCGATCGACCTTACCGCCCTGGCCCGCGGCCCGGACGCCTCGGGCCGCAGCACGCGGCGGACCCATCTGGCCGATATCCTGCCCCCGGGATCCTGGTGGGTGCTCGTCGAACCCGGCGAACTGTCGGAAGAGGCGCAGCGGACCCACCGGCGGCTCGGGGCCGATGCCGGGCTCGCCGACCCGCAGGAGGTGTTCGCGAGGATCTACCGGTTTCCGTCGGTGACGCTCTCGGCGGTCGCTCCGTCGAGCCTCGAAGCCACCGCGGCGCTGGCGGTAGAGAGCGTGGAACGGTTCACGGGCGCGCTCGACCGGGTCCGCGAAGAACTCGAGACTGTCGGCAAGGATCAGGAGGTATGGGTGGTGGCGCCGACCGAGGCCGAGGAGCAGCGGCTGCGCGACCTGCTGGCCGACAGCGGCCCGGGGCGGTCGGGCCGGCTGCACTTCGCACGCGGCAGGCTCTCGGCGGGCTTCCGGCTCGTGCCCGAGAAGATCGTGCTCGTGTCGAGCGCCGAACTCTTCCGCCGCGAGGATGCCGCGTCGGCGCGACCGGCGAAGCAACGGCTCACGCGGGCCATCGACACGTTCCTCGATCTGCACGAGGGAGACTACGTCGTGCACGTCGCCCACGGCATCGGCCGCTACAAGGGACTGAAGCTGCTGGAGCAGCACGGCCGCACCGAGGAGTTCCTGGAGGTCGAGTTCGCCGAGAACACGCGGATCTATGTGCCGGCCTCGTGCATCGAATTGGTACAGAAATACGTCGGCGGGACGAAGCTCGCGCCCAAGCTCGCGAAGGTCGGTGGCACGCTCTGGCAGCGGCAGAAGCAGGCGGTCGAGCGGGCCGTGGCCGACATGGCCGCCGACATGCTCCAGCTGCAGGCCCGTCGGGAGAGCCGGCCTGGGGTGGCCTTCCCCGCTGACACACCCTGGCAGCGGAGCTTCGAGGAATCGTTTCCGTTCGACGAGACGCCCGACCAATTGACGGCCAGCGCCGCCATCCGCGCGGACCTCGAACGGCCCCGGCCGATGGACCGGCTGCTCTGCGGCGACGTGGGCTTCGGCAAGACGGAACTGGCGATGCGGGCCGCGTTCAAGGTGGCCGAGGCCGGGGCGCAAGTGGCCGTGCTCGTGCCGACGACGGTGCTCGCCGAGCAGCACCGGCGGACGTTCGCCGCCCGGTTCGCCGAATTCCCGTTCAAGATCCGGGCGCTGTCCCGGCTCACCGCCGCCCAGGAGGGCCGCGAGACCCTCGAAGGTCTCGCACGGGGCACCGTCGACATCGTGATCGGCACGCACCGGCTCGCGCAGTCCGACATCCACTTCGCCAACCTCGGGCTGGTGGTCGTCGACGAGGAGCAGCGGTTCGGCGTCGACGTGAAGGAGAAGCTCAAGGCGCTGCGGGCCAGCGTCGACGTGCTGACCATGACCGCCACGCCGATACCCCGCACGCTCCACATGGCGATGCTGGGCATTCGCGACATCTCCAACCTCACCACCCCGCCAGCCAATCGGATCGCCGTGGAGACCCGCGTCTCCCGCTGGGACGAGCGGCTCATCCGCCACGCCATCGACCGGGAGCTAGCGCGGGGGGGCCAGGTGTTCTTCGTGCACAACCGAATCCACGACATCCACAAGGTGGCCCACCGCCTGTCGCAGATCGTGCCCGAGGCGACGATCGGCATCGCGCACGGCCGGCTGTCGGAAACCGAACTGGAGGATGTCATGCTCGCCTTCGTGGCGGGCCGGGCCGACATCCTGCTGGCCACCACGATCATCGAGAGCGGGCTCGACATTCCCCGGGCCAACACCATCTTCATCGACGAGGCCGACACCTACGGCCTCGCCGACCTGCACCAACTCCGCGGCCGCGTCGGCCGCTCGCATCACCGCGCCTATTGCCACCTGCTGGTCGACGAGACGGCGACGCTCACGGCCACGGCGGCGAAGCGGCTGCGTGCAATCCAGGAGTTCTCCAGCATGGGCGCCGGCTTCTCGCTGGCGATGCGCGACCTGGAGATCCGCGGCGCCGGCAACCTGCTTGGCACCCAGCAGAGCGGTCACATCGCCACCGTGGGCTACGAGCTCTACTGCCGCCTGCTCGAGCAGGCGGTCCGCGGCCTCAAGGCGCTGCCGCCGGCGGAGCCGCCACCGGTCGCGATCGACCTGCCCGGCGAGGCGTGGCTGCCGCGGGATTTCATCCCCGACTTCCGCGCAAAGATCGACGTCTACCGCCGGCTGTCGCGGATCACGGCGGAGTCGCAGGTGGACGACCTGGCCGCGGAGCTGGCCGACCGGTTCGGCCCCCTGCCTGCGGAGGTTGCGCGGATGCTGGAATTTGCCCGAATTCGCGCCGCGGCGGTGTCGCACGGGATCGACTCCATCTCCCGACAGCCCGGGCTGCTGGTCATCGGCCACCACGATCTCCGGGCGATGCAGCGGCTGCGGGCGGCCGGGGAGGGTGCCGGCAGGCAGCTGCGGATCGTGGGTGAGAAGACCGCCGTCGTCCCGCTCGACACGCGGGTGGCTGACGACCCGGACAGGCTCTTGGCACTGGTCCGGACGCTCTTGCGGCCCCCGCGCGACCGCCCCTATAGTCCGCGGCCCCCGTCGACCGCCGTGCGCGGCTAGACGGGCCGGCGGCGTTGCCGTCGACATGCAGACAGGCCCCCGTTCGCGCCCGCACCGCCCAGTGAGCACCGCGATGAGCGACGACCGCCACGACCGATCGTTGCAGCTGTCTCAGCGCCGGTGGCGGGCGTGGCTGCTGCTGGCTCTCGCTGTGGTGGCGTGTTGCGCGGCGACGATCGCCGCGAGCCCCGTCGCCGCTGCGCAGGAAGCCGGCCGGGAGGCCGACGGGGCCGCTGCCGACGCGAGCGGCTCCCCCACGGCGGCCACCTCGTCCCGTGCGAGGGTGACGCTTGGCCAAGCACCGAGCGTGCCCGAATCGCTCGGCCGACCACCGGGCTGGCCGTCGGGCGGTGCGGCTGGTGCCACGGGCAAGGCCGGGGAAAAGAACGTGCTCTCGAGCATCCGGGCGAACCCTGGCAGCCCTCTGGAGCCGATCGCCGGCCCTTCACCAGTCGGCATCGACACCGCGGGCGCGGCGCAGCGGGCGGGAGTGATCCAAGCCGGCTTCGAGGAACCGCTGCCGCAGACGGCCACCGCCGCAGCCGCGCCGTCGACCGGCAACGTGCAGGTCCTCGAGAACGCCAAGGTCATGGCGCGCGTGGGGCCGGAAGTCGTTCTGCAGGGCGACCTGCTCACGCCCACGGCCATGGAATGGCTCGAGAAGGTGTCGCCCGGACTCACGCCCGAACAGATCGCGGAGCTCAAGTCGCAGATCTGCCGTCAGGTGATCAAGCCCCACGTCGAATCGCTCATCGTCTACGTCGACGCCTGCCGCACCATCCCCCCGGAGCGGTTGCCGGAGATCGAAAAAAAGGTCAACGAAGCCTTCGATCAGCAGCAGCTGCCGCGGATGCTCAATGAAGCGGGGATCGCGACCGCCGTCGAATACGATCAGCTCCTGCGCTCCCGCGGGATGTCGCTCGACAGGATTCGCAAGACGTTTTTCGAGCGGGCGCTGGCCCAGCAATGGCTCCAGCAGAAGGTGATTGACGACGACGAGATCCCGCACGCCGAGATGATCGCCTGGTACCAGAATCATCTCGCCGACTACGAGTTTCCGGCCAAGGTGCGGTTCGAACAGCTCACGGTGAAAGTGACCGCCACGCGGCCGCGTCAGCAGGCCTGGAACCAGCTTGCCGCCATGGGGAACGAGGTGTTCCGGGGCAAGCCGTTCGCCGAGGTCGCCAAGGCGGGCTCCGAGGGGCCGACCGCCGCCTCCGGTGGCGGGTACGACTGGACCACCCGCGGAAGCCTCGTCTCCAAGGCGGTCGACGACGCAGTCTTCACGCTGCCGGTGGGCCAACTCAGCACCATCCTCGACGACGGCACGGCGCTGCACATCGTGCGGGTGATCGAACGCACGGACGCGGGACGAACGCCGTTCATCGAGGCACTGGTCGGCATCCGCGACAAGCTGCGTGAAGAGCTGCGCAAGCGCGACATGGAAGAGTATCTCACCTCGGTCCGCGACCGCACTCCCGTCTGGACGGTCTTCGACGACCAGCCCGGCGGCAGCCCTCTGCAGTCCGCTCCGCAGACGGCCGGACAGCCCCGCACCCGGCGATGAAACGGGGCGGCCATGCGTCAGGGCCGTGACGGCGGCGCCGATTGCCGACCCGCGCCGCGCGGGCTAGACTGCGCCGCTCGCGGCGACTCGTCCGCCGCGACGCCCTGTGCTCCGTGCCCTCCGCCCCGACGTCCCGGAGATTCTTCCATGAGTGCCTCGCCGAGCACCTCCGCCTCCCCGGCCGCAGCCGCCTCGCCAGCGGCGGCGGGCGGACCGCCCTGGCCGGGGACGAAGTCGGCCGGCACGGCGAAACTCGAGATCGACGGCCGGGTCACGGAGCTCCCGCTGATCGTGGGCACGGAGGGGGAGAAAGCCGTCGACATCGCGAAGCTCCGCGGTTCGACCGGCGCGATCACCCTCGACGAAGGCTTCGTCAACACCGGCTCGACGACCAGCGCGATTACCTTTCTCGACGGAGAGAAGGGCATCCTGCGCTACCGCGGCTATCCGATCGAGGTGCTCGCGGAGCGATGCGACTTCGTCGAGGTCGCCTATCTGCTCATCTACGGGCACCTGCCGTCGACCGCCGAACTCGACTCGTTCCGCGTGTCGCTCTCGCACCACACGATGATTCACGAGGACATGCGGAGCTTCTACAACGGCTTCCCGCGCGACGCGCATCCGATGGCGATCCTGGGGAGCGTGGTGGGAGCCCTGTCGACCTTCTATCAAGACTCGTTGGACGTGCGCGATCCCCGGCAGGTGGAGGTGAGCGTGCATCGCCTGCTGGCGAAGCTCCCCACGATCGCCGCCTACAGCCACAAGAAGTCGATCGGCCAGCCGCTCATCTATCCGCGCAACGACCTGTCCTACTGCGAGAACTTCCTGCAGATGATGTTCGCGGTGCCCTGCGAGGAGTACCACTGCGACCCGGACTTCGCCGATGCGCTCGACATGCTGTTGATCGTGCACGCCGACCACGAGCAGAACTGCTCCACGTCGACGGTGCGGATGGTGGGCTCGAGCGACGCCAATCTGTTCGCGAGCATCTCCGCGGGCATCTCGGCACTCTGGGGGCCG
>JBIJCD010000136.1:0-8300 GCA_044344895.1 Pirellulales bacterium
TTCGTCATTGCCGACCGCAGCCGAACGGAAGGGCTCAACCTCGGTGGCCGCTGTTTCCTCCACGAGTACTGCTCGGCGAAAGACCCCGAGGGAAAGGTGCTCGAGCTGATCATGACCGCCCCGCTGGTCGTGACCAGCTGGATCGGGCTGCAGTATTTTGCCTCCGCCGTCGACAACAAAGCCTTCGGCAGCGGAAGCAAAGTCATTCATGACGTGGTGGGTCAGTTTGGCATCCTTGAGGGGAACGGTGGCGACCTGCGGGTTGGCCTCCCCTGGCAGGCGGTTCACGATGGCACCACACTGCAGCATGAGCCGCTGCGGCTCACGGTCATCATCGACGCCAGCCGGGAACGCGTTGCCGACATTCTCAATCGGCACTCGGGCGTGCGGGATCTCGTCACCCACAGCTGGCTTCGGCTCGTGGTCGAGGATGCGGGGGCACGCTACCGCTGGACACCCACGGCTGGCTGGCAGCTGCTCTGACTGGAGCCGTTGACGAATCGTGCGGGGCTCGCCGCGCAGGTTGATCGTCGCCGCAAGGCAGCGTCGTCTGCCCCTCCCGCAATGGCCGCCGCATGGCGCAGACAGCGGAACATCTCGTCGATCGCGCCATTCTCCCGCTGTCCGTGCGGCAGTGGGTGATCTCCGCGCTGAAGCCGTCGCGCTGCTTCCTCGCTGACCGCCCCGATAAAGCAACGCCCCCTTCTGTGAATCGCGGATTTCAGAGGCGGCTTATGTTCCTTCCATGTTCAGGTAGGCACGTGCGGTTTCCTAGCCGTCGCTTATGTGGGAGAGGACGGCGGAGGCGAGCCGCAGGAGCGATGCCTCGTTGGGGAAGGACGCGGCGGCACGGGTGCGTCGCGTGATCTCCTTGTTGAGCCGCTCGAGTTCGTTCGTTCTTCGCAGCCGCCGCCGGTGTCCGGCGAACGCCTTGACCTGCCGCCATAAATGGCGCCGGTTTCTAAGTTAGCTTTCCACACTCTGACACCGCCCCCGCGCTGCCTCGGGATTGACATTCCCGCCGCCACGATAAAGCCACGGCGTTGCGAGGCGAATGCCATGGCAAGCCGCGGCGGCCGTGTCAGTGCCGAACTGACGTGCACCACCTGACGCGGGCGACTGCAGCCTACGGTCCACGCCGGCGTGAGCGTTGGGAATGCGCCCCTTCTGTGAGGGAGTCGAGCGGGCGTACACGCCGCGCTCAAGAGGAGTTGCCGGGCAGGCCGAACATAACTACTCTGTAAGGAGTTCGTCTTGAGACGGTTGGGGAAGTCTTTGGAGCCTGCGCCATGAAGCGGTCAGCACGCCATCCAGCCAAAACGCCTGCCACGACACGCATGCACTTCGAACATCTCGAGGAGCGACGTGTGCTCGCGGCAGACGCCTTCCGCGACGGCGAGATTCTCGTTCAGTTCGCGGCAGCTGCTGATGACGTTGTCAAGGAAAGCGTGCGCGCCGCCGTGCAGGGCCGTGCGGTCGAGGCCATCCAGACCGCGGCCATGCGCAGCCAGGGGGCCGGCACGCTGGAGCGCATTGCGTTGGGCAAGGGCGTGACGGTCGATCGGGCCATCCAGGCGCTCGCCAATCGGCCTGGTGTCGTCTTCGCGGAACCCAACTATCTGATCACGAAGGCCGCGGTCAGCAACGACCCCTACTACACGACGAGCAGCCGGCTGTGGGGCATGTACGGCGACGACGCGCTATCGGCTTCGGGCCCGTCGGGCACGACCAACCAATTCGGCATCCACGCTGAGAAGGCATGGGACGTCGGCTACACCGGATCGCGGTCCGTGGTCGTGGGGATCATCGACGAAGGCATCGACATCTCGCACCCTGATCTGGCTGCCAACATCTGGGTCAATCCTGGGGAGATCGCCGGCGACGGCATCGATAACGACGGCAATGGCTACGCCGATGACGTCAACGGCTGGGACTTCGTCTACGGCGACAGCACCGTCTACGACGCCGGCGAGGATCAGCATGGCACCCACGTGGCCGGCACGATCGGCGGGGTGGGCGGTAATGGTAGCGGCGTGGCCGGCGTGAACTGGAACGTGTCGATGATCTCGACGAAGTTCCTCGGCCCCAACGGCGGATACACGTCCGACGCGGTGAAGGCGCTCGACTACCTCACCGACCTCAAGACGCGTCGTGGCATCAACGTCGTCGCATCCAACAATTCGTGGGGTGGCGGAGGCTACTCCTCGGCCCTCCATGCGGCGATCATCCGCAGTGCCAACGCCCGCATTCTGTTCGTCGCCGCGGCGGGGAACGGTGGCGGCGACGGTGTGGGCGATTCCAACGACTCCGTCGCGAATTACCCGTCCAACTACTCGTCCGCGGTGGCGGCGTCCGGTCAGCCGGCGGCAGCGTACGAGTCGGTGATTGCGGTGGCCGCCCTGACCAGCAGTGGCGGGCTGGCCTCCTACTCGAACTACGGCGCCACGACCGTCGACATCGCGGCCCCGGGCTCCTCGATCTGGTCGACGCTGCCAGGCAACACCTACGGCAATTACAGCGGCACCTCCATGGCTACGCCGCATGTGACCGGCTCCGTCGCGCTCTACGCGTCGGCCTATCCGGGGGCGGCTGCCAGCGACGTCCGTGCCGCAATCCTGAATTCGGCACGGTCCACTGCGTCTGTGTCTGGTAAGGTCGTCACCGGCGGTCGCCTCGACGTGGCGACAGCCCTCAGCGCCGTGCCTCCGGTGGGCATCACGATCACCGGCGGCAGCGTGGTCGAGGGCAACGGGGGAACGACGCCAGCGGCGTTCACCATCAGCCTTTCCGCCCCCGCCGCCGCAACCGTCACCGTGAGCTACGCGACGGCGGGCGGCACGGCCACCTCCGGCAGCGATTTCGTTGCACTCTCAGGGCTGCTGTCGTTCGCGCCCGGCGAGACATCGAAGACGATCTCCGTCGCCGTCGTCGGCGACACGGCCTACGAGCCGAACGAGAGTTTTGCAGTCGTCCTCTCGGGAGCCTCGGCCAATGCGGCGATCAAGACCGCATCGGCCACGGGCACGATCACCAACGACGATGCCCAGCCGGCCCCGCCGACGCTCGCGATCTCCTCGGTGTCGGCGCTCGAGGGCGCCGGAGCGTTCGTGTTCACGGTGACGCTGTCCGCGCCGAGCGCCACGAGCGTCAGCGTGCGGTTCGCCACCGCCAACGGCACGGCGACGTCGTCTGGCAAGACCGCCGACTACTCCTCCACGAGCGGCACGCTGACGTTCAGTCCCGGCGAGACGTCGAAGTCGATCTCCGTGGTGGTGCGGAACGACACGACGGTCGAATCAGACGAGACGTTTTTCGTCGGTCTTTCGCGGGCCAGCGGCGCCTCCATCGCCGTGAGCCGTGGCACCGGCACGATCCGAAATGACGACGGACTGACCGCGGCGGCGTTCGCGGCGCTGGCGGCGACCGAGTCGACGGCTTCCGGCACGAAGCGACGTTGATCGTTCTCGTGTTCCGGCGGCTTGGGCGGCATGACGCGAGCGATGCACCGAACATCGCGGGCTTTCGTCGGACATCAAGAAGGGCCTCGGGGGCCTGACAGGGCCGGTTCGCTGCAGTGCGCCGCTGTGCATGAACAATGAGCACCGCCGTATGAGCCACGAACGTCGCGCTGAAAACCTGCCCGATCCGTTCCGCGATCAGCGGACCACCGCCGGTGTGCTCCGCTGCCCTTATGGCGACGAGGAGGTGCTCATGCTCCTGCGGCACGGCGACGTGCGGCGGGCGGCCCGCGACTGGAAGACCTTCAGCTCCGACGCGCCGTTCCGCGTTCCCGTGCCGTCGGAAGAAGACGTCCGGTCCATGCGGCAGCTGCCGATCGAGGCCGATCCGCCCGACCACACCGACTACCGCCGGCTCGTCGAGGCCTTCTTCATGCGGGCCCGCGAGCCCGCTTTCCTGGCCCGAATCGAGGCCCTCGTCGACACGCTGCTCGACGAGTCGCTTGCCCGCGAGTCGATCGAGGTGGTGAACGAGTTCGCCCTGCCGCTGCAGTGCCGGGCGCTGGCCGCGCTGCTCGAGGTGCCGCAGGCCGAGGCCGAGGTGTGGATGGGCTGGGGGCTCGACGTGCTCTACGGCCCGGCCGGCCCTCAGGGACCGGCGCTCGAGGCCTACCATCACGCCCAGTTCGACCGGGCCGAGGCCGCCCCCGGCAGCGACTTTTTCAGCCTGCTGACGCAGGCCACGTTCCGCGGCCGACGGCTCAGCCGCGAGGAGATGATGGGCTTCGCCAACCTCACGTTCGCCGGCGGCCGCGACACGATCATCCACACGGTCGCCTGCGCGATCGGCCACCTGGCGGCCCGGCCGACGGATCTCGAATTTCTCCGCGCGGATACGAGCCGGATCGTCCACGCTTGCGAGGAATTCTTCCGCGTGTTCATGCCGCTGACCCATATCGGCCGCGTCTGTCCGGTCGACACCGACGTGCACGGCGTCACCGTGCCGGCGGGTGGCCGCGTCTCGCTCGGCTGGGCCAGCGCCAACCTCGACGAGGAGGCCTTCGAGTCGCCCCGCGAGATCCGGCTCGACCGCCGCCCCAATCCCCACGTGTCGTTCGGGTTCGGCCCGCACCTCTGCCTCGGCGCGGCGCACTCCCGCACGGTGCTCCGCGCCCTGCTCGGCCGGCTCTGCAGCCGCGTCGACCGGATCGACGTGCACGCGGCCCGGGACCGAGTCGAGGTGACCGCCGCCTACGACCGGCCGCTGGGCTACGAATCGCTCGTCGTGTCGCTGCGACCTTCGTAGCCGGAGAGTCGTCCCGGCGGTAACGCTTCAGACGGCGTGCGCTCCGCAGAAGCCAGATGCCCGCTACGACGAAAACGTCGCCGCCAGGTGGCGATGGCATGCCTTCGCCGCCGCGATCGGGTCGTACCCCGGCTGCTGCGACACCTGCCCGCTGACCTCGCAGCAGTAGTAGCCCGCATAGCCCGCCGCGTCGAACGCCCGGCGGATCGCCGCGTGGTCCACGGTCCGGGCTTCGCCGGGCAGCGTGAAGGACACCTTGTCACCGTTCCTGACCGCGTCCTTCATCGCGACGTAGGCCACGAGGCCGTCGGCTTGCCGGATCGTTTCCTCCACGGAGAGGTCACGGAATGCGTAGTGGCTGTAGTCGTATACGATCCGCAGCCGCTCGGGGCTGCCGAGTTGCTCGATGAGCCACGCCGCCTGTCCGGGTGTCGACATCGCGCCGAAGCGATGCGGCTTGATGGCGATCGTAGCGTCTTCCTCCTTCGCCAGGTCGGCCCACGCGCCGAGGCGATCACGCAACACGTTCTTGACGTCGTCCCACGTTCCGCCGCCGAGGACCGTCTGCACGAGCGGCCGCCGACCGCTGCCGAGATCCCGGCCGAGCGAGATCGCCTCCCGCAGCCTCGCGAGCACGCCACGATTCCGCTCGTCGTCGGCCTGTGGAGGCAGATTTTCCATCACGGCCGCCAGCCGCAGGCCGCTGTCGGCGAGCAGCGCGGCGGCGGCTCGGCGGCGGTTCGGGGGCATACGGGCCGGCTCGCTATCCCACTCCGCGACGGCACAGCACTCGAAAGCTCCGAAGCCGATCGCCGCGATCTGGCGGATCGCCTCCTCCAGCGGCAGTGATTTCATGCCGTAGTTGCCGATGGCGAGCCGGGGCGTTTTCGGCGCGGGCTCCTCCGCGGGGGCCCGCACAGCGGCCGCGACGCCCCCGGCCATGGTGAGAAGTGCATCGCGACGTCGCATGAAACGTCTCCACAGGGAGGTCGGGGCGCCGGCCGCACCGCGGGCGGATCGCTCGCGACAGGATACCAGCGGCGGCCTCGTCGGGCCCCAGGAAGGCCGCGATGGCCTGCTCCACCAGCGGGTATCATGCCGGCATGGCGGGCGACGGCGTTGAATCCCATCGCGGCGAGGTTTCCGGCAGCCCACGGGCGACGGAGCCGGTCGAGCACTCCACCGACCGCATCGTCGGCGCGACCACGTCGCCCGGATCGATCGACCGCGATGCGTCGTTCGGCCTTGGCACGCGGGGCGCCGCGGGCCGCGCGCCGGATCTGGTCGGCGACACGGTCGGGGGCGTGCGGATCACGCGGATCATCGCCGATGGCGGCATGGGGCGGGTCTACGAGGGCGTGCAGGAATCGCCCCGCCGCCGCGTGGCCGTGAAGGTGCTGCGGCCCGACCTTGTGTCGGCTGATCGGCTGCGGCGGTTCGCGTTCGAGGCGGAGATCCTCGGCCGGCTCAGGCATCCGGGCATCGCGCAGATCCACACCGCCGGGATGCACTCGTTCGGCGGCGTCGAGCGGCCCTATCTCGTGATGGAATACGTGGAGGACGCGCGGACGATCACCGACTTCGTTCGGGAGCGGCAGCTCGGCCCGCGTGAATGCCTGCTGCTTTTCAAGGAGGTGTGCGATGCGGTGGGCCACGGCCACTCCCGCGGCGTGATCCACCGCGACCTCAAACCCGCCAACCTTCTGGTCGACGCCGCCGGCCGTCCGAAGGTGATCGACTACGGCGTGGCCCGGGCCGCCGGGGGCGACGTGCCGCAGGCCAGCCAGGCGACGAGCCTCGGCGACCTCGTGGGCACGGCGGCCTACATGAGCCCGGAGCAGTTCGCGGCCGACCCCGATGAAATCGACGTGCGGACCGACGTCTACTCGCTGGGCATCGTGCTCCACGAGATGCTCGCCGGACGGCATCCGTTCGACCTGCGGCGGCTGTCGGTCTACGAGATGGCCCGGCTCGTCCGCGAGGTGAGCCCGCCGCGGCTCGACCAGCTGAACCCGGCGGTGGGCCGCGACGTGGGCTGCATCGTGTCGAAGTGCCTGGAGAAGGAACCCGCCCGGCGCTACGGCTCCGCTGGCGAACTGGCCGACGACGTCCGGCGGCAGCTCGACGGGGAGCCGATCCTGGCCGTGCCGCCGACGCTCCTCGACACGCTGCGGCGATTCGTGTCGCGGCACCGGGCGGTCACCGCGGCAGTGGCGGTTGCTGCGGTGTCCATCGTCGCGGCGCTCGTGGGCATGTCGATGCTGGCGATCGAGGCCTCCCGACAGGCCGCGGAGGCCCGGCGCGGTCGGGAGCGGGCCGACGCGGTGCTCGCGTTCCTCGTCGACGCGCTGCAGTCGCCCGACCCGGCCCGCGACGGGCGGAAGGTGACGGTCGCCGAGACGCTCACCCGTGCCGCCGACGCCCTCCGCAGCCCCGACCACGCGGGCATCGCCGATGCGGAGACCCGCGGCAGCATCCTCTCGGCCGTGGGGGCGACGCTCCGCAGGCTGGGCATGCCCCGCGAGTCGGTGCAGGTGCTGGAGGATGCGGTCGAGTCGACGGGGCCGCACAACGCTCCCCCCGCGGTCGTCGCCTCGCTCGCCGGGTCGCTGCAGGCGGCGGGCGAATTGGAGCGGTCGCTGGCCTTGTCCACCGACCTGCTCGCGCGGGTCCGCGTCGGGGGCAGCCCGCAACTTGTGTCGCAGACGCTGCGGTCGGTCGCGTCGGTCGAAAACCAGCTCGGCCATTTCGACGAGGCGCGGAGGCACCTCACCGAGGCGGCCGACCTGCTCGGCCCCGGCGGCTCCGGAAACGCCCGCGATCTGGCGGTCACGCTCGGGCAGCTGGGGGCGATCGCGCAACAGCAGTCCCGGTATGCGGAGGCGCTGTCGTTCAACGAACAGGCATTCGAGATCCTGGAACGGGAGTTCGGCCTGCGCGACACGGAGACGCTCGTGATGCTCAACCGGCTGGGACTCTCGCTGGAAAAGCTCGGGGACTCCGGGCGGGCCCGGCGACTTTTCGAGCGGGGTATTCCGGTGGCGGAGGAGTATCTCGGCGAGGAGCATCCCGTGACCGGCGGGCTGCTCGAGGCGTATGGGATGACGCTCGTCAGCAGCGGTCACGAACGCGAGGCGGAGGAGCCTCTCAGGCGGGCGATCGCGGCGATCGAGCGATCGCTCGGCCCCGATCACATCTCGGTCGCGACCGTCGGCGAAAAGGTGGCGTGGAGCCTGCTGCGGCGTGGCCGGTATGCCGAGGCCGAGCAGATCCTAAGGAACGGCCTGCGGATCAAGGAGGCCACGATCGGCGCCCGCAACGTGGCGACCGCCCAGACCCTCGCGCTGCTGGGCTGGGCGGTGGGGGCCCAGAACAGGGCGGAGGATGCGCGGCCGCTGATCGAACGGTGCCTGTCGATCCGTCGCGAAGTGCTCGGCGACGACAACGTGGAGACGGCCCGGACACTCTTTTCCATGGCGGAAAATTGCACGGCCCGCGGCGATGCCGCCGGAGCCGTTCCGTATGCCGAAGAATCG
>JBIJCD010000137.1:0-8292 GCA_044344895.1 Pirellulales bacterium
GCCTGAGCCATTGCCTGCGACCCGCGATGCGGACGAACCGCTCGCCTGGGCGGACGGGAGGTTCATTCCGCGGATGTCCCTCTGCCTGCCCGTGGGCGATGCGGGATTCGTGCTGGGCGCTACCGTTACTGAGCAGCTGCGGACGTTTCATGGGCGGCTCTTCCTGCCCGAGGCCCATGCGGAGCGGCTCGGCGAGTCGCTGGCGATCGTCGGCATCGATCCCGGCCGGCCGCTCCCCGAGGTGTTCGCCGCCGCGGCATCGGTGGCCGCACACAACTACGCCGCAGCCGGCCACGATCTCGGCGTCGTCGTCTTCGTCACCCCCGGCGACCTGCCCGCGCAGCACGGCGGTCGCGGCGGCCCGCCGCGGACGATCGTCCACAGCTTCCCCCTGGCGTTCGCCAGCTGGGCCGACTCCTATGAGTCGGGAGTGTCCCTGCGGTCCACGTCGGTGCGACAGGTGCCCGACGCCTGTTGGCCGGTGCGGGCCAAGGTCCGCAGCCGGCTCCACTACTACCTCGCCGACCGCGAGGCGCATGCAGTCGAACCGACCGCGCGGGCGGTGCTGCTCCACCTCGACGGCCGTGTCAGCGAGACGTCCACGGCCAACGTCGCCGTGGTCCGCGGCACCACGATCACCACGCCCCCCGCGGACGACGCGCTGCCGGGCGTGAGCCTGCAGCATGCACGCGGCATCGCCGCAGCGCTCGGCATGGCCTGGGCGACGCGGTCGCTCTCCATCGACGACCTCGCCGACGCGGACGAGATCCTGCTGACGAGCACGCCGAGCTGCATCCTGCCGGCCACGCGATTCGACGGGCGGCCTGTCGGCACCGGCCGCCCGGGCCCCATCTACCGCACGCTGCTGGCGACCTGGAGCGATCAGGTCGGACTCGATATCGCCGCGCAGGCACGGGCCTGCCGCCACCCCGGCGGCCCCGCGACGGACGCCGCCCCATGACCACCACGCACGCCCGCATCGCAGCCGCGCTGCAGCAGCCCGCAGCCGCTCGACCAAGCCGCTACCAGGTGCTCCACACGACGGCCTACTCCTACTCCGAGCCGGTGCCGGTCTGCCACAACGAGGTGCACCTGGCACCACGACCGCTGCCACGGCAGCGGGTGCTCTCTCACCGGATCGACGTCGACCCCGCACCGACCCAGCTGGCGAGCCACCTCGACTACTTCGGCAACGATGTGGGCCGGTTTTCGATCGAGCAGGGGCACGATCGCCTATGGGTCAGGGCCACCAGCCGGGTGGAGGTCGATCCGGCGCCGCCATGGCACGAGTGGCCGTCGCTGCCGTGGGAGAGCGTCCGCGACCAGCTCGCAGCCGCCGCGTTGGCGGGATCCGCGACGGCCGACGCGGTGCAGTTTCGCCTCGATTCGCCGCATGTCCGCCGGTCGGCCCAGTTCGCCGACTGGGCCGGGGCATCGTTTCAGCCGGGACGGCCGTGGGCGGAGGCGTTCGTCGATCTCACGGCGCGGATCCACCGCGAGTTCGCCTACGATCCCGAGGCCACCACGACGGGCACGCCCGTCGACGAGGTCTTCGCCCTGCGTCGCGGCGTCTGCCAGGACTTCGCGCACCTGGAGGTCGCTTGCCTGCGGTCGCTCGGCCTCGCGGCCCGGTACGTGAGCGGCTACCTGTCGAACGAGCGTTCACCGGCCGCCGACGGTGGCGGTGGCGGCGACGCCGGCATGGTGGGCGCCGACGCGTCTCACGCCTGGGTCTCCTGCTGGGGCGGCGACGCCGGCTGGTTCGATCTCGACCCCACCAACGACTGCGCCGCCGGGCACCTCCACATCACGCTCGGATGGGGCCGGGACTACGGCGACGTCTGTCCGATCAAGGGCGTGTACGTCGGGGGCGGCAGGCACAGCATGCAGGTCGCGGTGCAGGTGTCGCGGCTCGATCGCGACGGAGGCGCCGGCGGCTGACGGCCTGGCCGCTTTTTCCACGGCCCGCGTTCTTCCCGGGAGCGTTCCCAGACGCATGCGTCGCTCGGTCCGACTGCTGATCGTGCTTACCCTCGCGGCCGTTGCCGTGCCGCTGGTGCCCTTCCTCGCCTTCGGCACGCGGCTCGACCGCGCGGTGGCGGACTGGCTCGACCCGCTGCCGTCGCCGCCGCTGCTGGCGGCACTCGAGATTGCCGTGCTCGCGGCCGACCTGCTGCTGCCGGTGCCCTCGAGCCTGGTGGCCACGCTGGGCGGCGCACAGCTGGGGTTCGTGGTCGGGACGGTCTGCGCCTGGACCGGCATGACGGCGGGCGCCGCGGCCGGCTGGTGGCTGGGCCGAGCCGCGGCCGGCCGGCGGTTGGCCGGCCTCGAGCCCGCCGAACGCGAGCGGCTGGAGCGGCGGCGGCGTCGCTACGGACCGTTGGCGGTGGTGCTGACCCGGCCCGTGCCGCTGGTGGCCGAGGCGGCGGCGCTCCTGGCCGGCGGCACCGGCATGCCGCTGCGCACGTTCCTGGGAGCCGCCGCCGGTGGCAACCTCGCCGTCGCGGCGGCCTGGACGCTGGCCGGCGTGCTCGGCCGCGAGGCCGACTCGCTGCAGTGGGTGCTCGTCGCGTCGCTCGCCGTGCCGGTGGCGATCGCCTGGCTCTCGACCCGTCGCGGTTTGCAATCACCACCGCGCCAACTATGATCCGCCGTTCGCGTCGCCGGCCGCCCCAGCCCCATCCACCCCTCCCGCGCGGTCACGCCATGGAAGCGATCAAGCCGATCCTCGACGTCTTCCTCCACCTGGACGAGCAGCTCAAGGGCGTCATCGACGCCTGGGGCCCGTGGACCTACGTGCTCCTGTTCGTGATCATCCTCTGCGAGACCGGCCTGGTGGTCACGCCGTTTCTGCCGGGCGACTCGCTCCTGTTCGCCGCCGGGGCGATGGCCGCGCTCCATCCGGAGTCGCTGGGCATCGTGCCGCTGCTCGTGCTGCTCTCGATCGCGGCGGTGCTGGGCGACACGCTCAACTACGCCATCGGCAGGGCGATCGGGCCGCGAGCCTTCGCGTTCGACACCTGGTTTCTCAAACACGAGCATCTCGCCAAGACGCAGGCGTTCTACGAGCGGCACGGCGGCAAGACGATCGTGCTCGCCCGGTTCGTGCCGATCGTCCGTACGTTCGCCCCGTTCGTGGCCGGAGTCGGCCGTATGGAGTACGCCCGCTTCCTCTACTACAACGTCGTCGGCGGACTGGCATGGGTCCTCATCTGCACCGTCGCCGGGTACTTCTTCGGCAACATCCCGGCGGTGAAAAAACACTTCGAGCTGGTGGTGGTCGGCATCGTGCTGGTGTCGGTGCTGCCGATCGCCTGGGAACTGTGGGCGGCCCGCCGCCGCGCTGCCCGCTGAACCCTCAGGCGATACATCCCGCCCGGCGACCGGGCGACCCTGCCATGTCCCCCGGACGCGGGCTCAGCGGAGCTCGGCCTCGACCCGCTCGAAGACCTCGTCGAATTCCCGCCGCGTCCGCGACATCACCTCCCGGATCTCAGCGACGAGCGTCTCGGCCGAATCGCGGCCGAGCAGATGCGCGAGCGTCCGCTGCTCGGCGGGCGACGCCGGCAAGTCGTGCCGCCCGACCGCATCGAGCAGCCGAAGATGTCCCTCGATCCGCCGCAACAGTCGGTACGCCTGCAGCAGGAATTCGAACTGCCCCGTGGGCACGTGGCCGGCGGCGTGGAGGGCGACGAGTCCCGCCAGCGTCTCGGGCGTCCGCAGGCCGGCGTTTGCACCGCCGTGCACGAGCTGCAGCACCTGCACGACGAACTCGATGTCGACCACGCCGCCGGGTCCACGTTTGAGGTTCGTGACCTTGGCACCTTCCTCCATCCGCAGCCGCATCCGCCGGATCTCGGCGATCTCGGCGGCCGTCCAGCGCCGCTCGTAGCTGGCCGCATGGACGATCCGCAGGGCCCGCGAGGCGGCCGCGGGACCGCCGATCGCCACCCGGGCCTTCACGAGCGCCTGCCGCTCCCAGATGGCGGCCGGACCGTCCACGGCGAAGTAGCTGGCGAAGGCGTCGAGCGACAGGGCCGTCGGCCCGCTCCGCCCGCTGGGACGCAGCCGCGAATCGAGCTCGTAGAGGCGACCGTGGGGGCCAAAGGCATTGAAGACCTTCATCGTCCGCTGAGCGAGTTCGCCGAAGAAGTGCGCGTTCGTCGTGCCCTCGACGCTGCGGCGGGTGCGACGCCGGTGGAAGGAGATGCCGTCGTGGTCGTAGAGGAAGACCACGTCGACGTCGCTGGAATAGTTCATCTCGCGGCCGCCGAACTTCCCCATGGCGAGCACGACCGGTCCGGCCCGCACGCCGACCGTCTCCCCCTGGCCGGCCGTCGGCTCGCCCAGCCGCTCGACCAGCCGCTCCTCCTCCCTGTGCATCACCACGCCGAGGATCGCCTCCGGGATCGCCGACAGCGCCGCGGTCGTCTCCGCCACGTCCTGCCGGCCGAGGATGTCGCGGACGCCGACTCGCAGCTGCTGCGACGCCTTGAAGGCGTGCAGGATCGGCTCCACGTCCACGGCGCCGCGGCACAGTTCCGCCAGCGAGGCGTCGAGCTCGGCCGGAGTCGGCAGCCGCGGCACGAGCAGGCTGTCGAGCAGTTCGTCGATCATGCCGGGATTGCCGACGAGCAGCTTGGCGAGAAACGGGCTCGACGAGCAGAGGCGGACCGTGAGGTCGAGCGACGGCGGATGAAAGCTGAACAGCTCCCACAGCACCCCCTTGCCACCGAGAGACTCGCTCACCGCGACGAGATTGCCGAGCGTGGCGTCGGGATCGGGCGTGGCGGCGATCGCCGTGAGCAGCCGGGCCGCGATCGCCGCGAGGAAGTGGCGGCACCTCCGCGTGGAGAGAAACCGCACCTTCTCCTCGCCGAGGCTCGCGGAACCCGTGCCGCGCGAGCACCTCGCGGACGAAGGCCGCGGGCGGTGCGGGGTCGAGCACGAGGTCGGCCTCGGGCGACGGGACCTCGTCGTCGGGAAAGGCGTCGTGCAGCAGGTGGTCGAGGATCCGGCGGTTGAGGTCGGTCGCCTCGTCGAGCTCTCGGCGGAGCCGGTCGGCTCCCGTGGCGCCGGTGCCGTAGCCCATGCGGATGGCCAGCCGGCCGAACTCGCCGGCGTCGGTGGGAATGACGTGTGTCTGCCGGTCGTAAAGGATCTGCAGCCGATGCTCCACGGTCCGCAGAAAGGAGTATGTGCGTTCCAGGATCTCGCGTTCCTGATCGGTGAGGCCGCCCGTCTCGGCGAGCCGGCGGATGGCCTCGAGCGTGGTGCCGGTACGGACCCGCGGCGAGTCGCCGCCGCTGAGCAGCTGCAGGAACTGGATCGTGAACTCCACGTCGCGGATCCCGCCGCGGCCGTTTTTCACGTCGGCGGCGTCGGTGCCCTCGCGGATCGCCAGGTTCTCGATCCGCCGCTTGAGCGCCTTGATGCCGCTGATGTCGGCCCTGGTGAGCCAGCGGCGATAGACCCACGGTTCCATCTCAGCCAGCAGCCGGCCGCCCAGCCGCTCGTCGCCGGCGACGCACCGCGCCTTCACCCACGCCTGCCGCTCCCAGGTGCGGCCGTGGCGGTCGTAGTATTGCAGCATCGCCTCCAGCGACATGGTGGCCGGCCCGGTGGCGCCGTGCGGGCGCAGCCGCAGGTCGACCCGGTAGGCGATTCCCAGATCGGTGGCTTCGGCGATCAGCCGCACCGTCTCCTGCGCCACCCGCTCGAAGAACTCCTGGTTCGAGCAGGGCTTTGGCCCCTCCACCCGGCCGTCGGCCGAGTGCACGAACACGAGATCGATGTCGCTGGAATAGTTGAGCTCCACGCCGCCGAGCTTGCCCAGGGCCAGCACGGCCAGCGTGGCCCGCTCGCCGCCGGGCCCGCGGGGGATGCCCCGGAGCCTTTCCATCCGGTCGAGGGCCGACGCGACCGCCGCCTGCACCACGCAGTCGGCCACGTGCGAGAGCTGCGCGACGACGGTCTCCAGCCGTTGCCGCCCGACGATATCTCCGTAGGCGATGCGCAGCGTCTCGCGCCGCTTGAACCGCCGCATGGCCCGCATCACGCTCTCGGGCTCCGACACGAGCGCCGTCTCGGCGGCCAGCGCGGCGGCCAGCGATTCCCTGCGCTCCGGCCGCCCCTCCCCCACCCGGACCTGCTCCCACGACTCGGGGTCGAGGATCACCAGTTCAGCCAGATGGGGACTCGCCGAGAAGAGCTGGAGCAGGATCTCCAGGCTTCGCGGATCCCGTTGGAAGAGCGTGCCCATGGAGAGCGGGCTGCGGACGGCGCCGGCCAGCCGCTCGACGGCGATCAGCACGCGATCGGGATCGCTGACGTGGGGCAATTGCGTCGCCAGCCGAGCAGCCAGGCACTGGAGCAGGTCGAGCGTGAGTCCCTTGTCGGCGAGGGACAACAGCGCCCGGTGCGCGAGCGCCGGATCGGCGAGCCCCGCGGTGCGACCCCACGCCGCCGCGGCGGCCGGATCGTCGAGCAGCCGCCGCATCTCCGCGACCGAGCCGGGGACGTCGGAGCACGCGGCCCGACCAGGCTCGCCCGCCGCGCTGACCGATCCCCGTTCCGGCAGCACGGCTACGCTCCCGGTGCGTGGTCTGCGCGGGGCATCCTGATTCCATAGACCACCGTGTCGTCGACGCACGCCCGCTCGCCGCCGACCGTCAGGTGATCGAGCGGCACCGCGTCGGCAAGACCGTCGGCGACATCTCCGGCCAGCGACCAGGCGCCCGCCGCCTGGATGTCGACGTCCACCAGCCTGCCGACCAGCCGTCGCGGGGCGTCGAAGACGACGATCCGGTCGCACATCGTCCGTCCTGTCAGCTGGGCCACCCTGTCGGGCGCATCGGCGGCCGGGGAGGTGGTCTCATCGCGGCCTTCGGCCCGCGGCTCGCGGCGCTCGTCGCGAACAGAGAGCCCCTCCACGAGCACCTGCTGCCGCGTGCCGATGAACGGCAGGTTGCCGGCCAGGCTCGCCTCTGTCTGGGCCTCGAGCAGCGCCTGGTGTCGTTCCTTCTTCACGGCCTCGGGCACGTCGTCGGGCTGACGGTCGAAGGCCTTGGTGCCGGGCCGCGGGCTGTACTTGAAGATGAAGCTGTTTTTGAATCGCACGGTGCGGACGAGGTCGAGCGTCGCCTGGAACTCGGCGTCGGTCTCGCCGCAGAAGCCCACGATGAAGTCGCTCGTCACGGCGGCCTGCGGGATCCGCTCCCGCACCCGGCCGAGCATCTCCATGTAGTCGCCGATCGCGTAGCCCCGCTTCATCCGCGTCAGCACCGCGTCGGAGCCATGCTGGGCCGGCACGTGCAGGTAGTGGCTCACCTTCGGCAGGTCGCACACGGCGCCGATCAGATCGTCGGTCATGTCGCGTGGGTAGTTCGTGACGAACTTGATTCGGTCGAGCCCGTCGATCGCGTCGAGCAGCGCGAGCAGGTCGGAGAGCCGCGTGGTCGCCCCCCCGTCCTTCCAGCGATAGCTGTTGACCGTCTGCCCGATGAGCGTGATCTCCCGGCAGCCCTCGGCCACGAGCTTCCGGGCCTCGGCGACGATCGTGGCCGGCGACCGGGCCTGCTCCGGGCCGCGGACGTGCGGCACCACGCAGAAGGCGCAGAACTTGTCGCAGCCCGTCTGCGTCCGCACGAACGCCTGAAACGGTGTCGGCCGCATCTGCGGATCGCGGTCGGGGTCGTAGCTCTCGAAACTGCGAGCGATGGCGTCGCGGCTGCCGCTGGTCCGCTCGAGGCTCACCTCCAGCCGCGGCCCGCCCCCCGCGAGCACCTCGTCGACGAGCGCGGGCACGCGGTGCAGCTGCCCCGGGCCGACCACGAGGTCGACCCACGGCGCCCGCTTGCGGACGAGTTCCCGGTCCTTCTGCGCCATGCAGCCGAGCACGCCGACCACGAGGCCGGGCCGCTGCTGCTTCTCGAGGCGGATCCGCCCGAGCGCCGAATAGACCTTGTCTTCGGCATGCTGCCGCACGCTGCAGGTGTTGTAGAAGACGGCGTCGGCCTCGGCCGTCGTGCGGGCCATCTCCCAGCCCTGCCGCCGCAGCGCCGCCACCACGAGCTCGCTGTCGAGCACGTTCATCTGGCAGCCGACCGTCTCGATCCAGAGCCGCTTCGTCATGCGGACGATTCTAGCTTTGCGCGGACGAAGCCATCCATGGCCTTTCGTCCGCTGAGCCAGAGCGGCACAAACCTAAGGTTTTCCGCCGCTCGGGCGCATCGCTTTCCGAGAGAATGTCTTACGACGCGATGTTTTTCGTGCATGGGTCGCGACGGGGCT
>JBIJCD010000343.1:0-4278 GCA_044344895.1 Pirellulales bacterium
GCACGACGTTCAGCACGTGGCAGGTTTGCGGACTCGTCTGCTGCGCCTTGCTGATGCTGACGGGCGGCTTCGTCATGTTCGACCTGATCCAGTCGCTGGGCACATCCGAGGAACTCGGGCTTTCCATCCCTCTGCTCAACCCCATGGCAGAGCTGTTCGGCTGGCGAAAGTAGCCCCGGCCGCTTCGGCTCCGGCGTGCTACCATGAAGGCGTCGTCGACGTCGTTGTCGACCGGTCGTCGACCGCCGGTCGTCAGCAGGCGTCGGCTCCCGATCAGAACGCACTGGCGGTCCCGGCCGTCACGAACGACGCGGGCGGAACGGCGGCGGCCGTGTCCAGCGACACCGATACGGAGCCTGTGAAGAGCGTGGGCCGTCCTCCCGACCATCGAGCCGACCCGCCGTCCTGCGGCGCCTCATGGCTCGCGGCGATCACGATCTTCGCCGCATTGGCGTCGTGCCGGCCCGCCGCCGACATTCGCCCGACCGACCTGCGCACCTACACCGTGCCGAGATCCGCTTCACCGGCCGCGGCAGCCGCGCCGTCGGACCCGCGGCGATCGCCCGCGCTGCGTTACGAACTGCCGGCCGGCTGGATCGACGCCGGGGCGACCGGCATGCGACTGGCCACCATTCGTACGGCCGCCGCCGACGCCGAACCTGCGAACGTCGGCGAGATCACGGTGATCCCGGCCTCGGGCACCCTCGAAAGCAACGCCACACGCTGGCAGGAACAACTCACCCCCCAGGCCGATCCCGAAAAGGTGTCGCAGGCGATCGCCGCGGCAGAGCGGGTCGACGTCGACGGCGTCGAGGCTACGATCCTGATGCTGCTCGACGACGACGAGGCGAACCGGCAGGCGATTCTCGCGGCGGTCATCCCGGTCGACGATGCGACATCGCTGTTCGTGAAGTTCAAGGGAACCGCCGAACTAGCCCGCCGCCTGCGGCAGCCGTTCACTGAATTCGTCCGCTCGATTCGCTGGAAGTGAGCGGTCGGCAACCAATCAGGACCCCGTCGCCCGGAATCGACACATGGCCACAGGCAGCTTTCCGTCATCGCGACGATTCGCCCCGCTGGACTCGGCTTGGGACCGCCCCGGCAGCGTCGCCTCGCTTGCGTGGCACTGCCTCCGGGCGGCTGGTTCGCTGAAAATCACCGTGGTGATGTTTCTGGCCGGCATTTTTCTCCTCTTCGTGGGCACGCTCGCGCAGGACGAGAAGAACCTGCCGGAAGTAAAGCAGGAGTACTTCAACAGCTGGGTCGCCCAGGTGCCGTTTTCGGACTTCTTTCCCGTGACGATCTTCGGCCCCTCGACGCTGACCGGCTGGTTTCCGTTTCCGGGTGGCGCCACCATCGGGCTCGTCCTCCTGGTGAACCTGATCGCGGCCAAGTTGACCCGCTTTCACGTGCACGCGAGCGGCTCGCGGCTCGCCCTGGGCACCGCCATCTCGGTCATCGGCGGGCTACTGACGCTGCTGGTCATTCTCAGCGGGCACTACGCCGACGGACTGCAGGGCCGGCCGCCCGTCGACTACGCCACGGTCTGGCGGCTGGTCCAGGGGCTGGCGGTCCTGCTGACCGGCGGCCTCGCCTGGGCGGCCGTCGCCGGCCGCGATCTGCGCCGGCTGACCCGCGTGGCCGTCGCGATCGCTGCGGCCGCCATGGCCGCGATCGCCTCGCTGTGCATCTTCGGCGGCGAGGGCTGGCGAATGGGCGAGCCCGGCCTGCGGATCATGTGGCAGCTGATTCAGTCGAGCGTGGCGTCGCTCATCCTGCTCGCGGGCCTGGTCCTCGTGTTCGGCAAACGGGGCGGCAACGTGCTCATCCACATCGGCGTGGGCCTGTTGATGCTGGGACAGTTCGCATTCGGCGACCGCCAGATCGAGGAACGGATGGCGCTCGTCGAGGGACAGACCAGCAACGTGGCGCTGCGAACCGACGAAACCGAGCTGGCCGTGATCCAGCCCGACGACGACGCGCACGACAAGGTTACCGTGATCTCGGGCCGGCTCCTCAGGGCCCGGGCGGGAGGCGAGCCGATCGCGGCCCCCGAGCTGCCGTTCGACGTGAGGGTGCTCTCGTACTTCGCGAATTCCGACGTCATCCGCGTGGGGCCGGTGGCACCGAATCCCGCCACCGCAGGCCTGGGCAAGGGATGGCTGGCCAGCGACAAGGCCCCGGAGGGAGGTGCCAGCTCCCGCACCAACATCGCCTCCGGCTACGTGCAGCTGCGGAACCGTCGCACGGGGGCCGACCTCGGCACGTTCCTCGTGACCCAGTTCCTCAACGACCAAGCGCAGATCTTCATGGGCGGCAACCCCGACGAGATGGATACCGTGGACGTGGACGGCACTCCCTACCGGCTGCAGCTGCGTTTTCGCCGAGAGTACAAGCCCTACGCCGTCACGCTCACCGACGTGCGGCGGATCAACTACGGCGCCAGCGAGACGCCCCGCGATTTCTCTTCCTACGTCACGTTCACCGACACGGCCACCGACGCGAAACAAGACGGCCGCATCTGGATGAACAACCCCGTCCGCTACCGCGGCGAAACCTTCTACCAGAGCCAGTATTCCCAGGTGAACCTTCCCGACGGGAGCCGCGGCGAGATGACGGGGCTGCAGGTGGTGGAGAACGCCGGCTGGCTGATTCCGTACGTGGCCTGCGTGCTCGCGCTGTGGGGGATGCTGGCCCACTTCGGCGGCACGTTCCTGCGATTCGCCGACCGCTACGACCGCGGATTGACGGGATCGCCGGCCGACGACGACGACGACGACGCGGATGGCGATCGACGTGTCGGAAGCGATCGCCACCGGACGCACAGGACACCGCCGCAGGCGGCGCCGAAGCCCGCCACCAGGCTGCTCGAGCCGCTGCTGGGCCTCGGCCTGGTGGCGGTCTTCTGCCTGATGGCGGTGCGCGACCGGGGGCAGCGGGAAAACGTCCCCGACTGGCTCGCGGCCGGCGGCGTTCCCGTGCTGCACGAAGGACGCATCAAGCCGCTCGACACCGTGGCCCGCAACACGCTGCAGCTGCTCGGAAGCCGCACCAGCGTGGTCGTGCCGAACACCGTCGAGGCGGGGGCTCCCGCGCGGCCGGCGGACATGCCGACAGGCACGGTCTCGGCCACCCAGTGGATGCTCGGCATGATGGCGGGAGCGGAGTGGGTCGAGCATGCGCCGGTCTTCCGCATCGACGCGAAGGAGGTCACCGACCTCTTCGATCTGCCGAAGCGAAAGGGACATCGCTACAGCCACGCCGAGCTCGAGACAGGCCTGCCGAAGCTCCGCAAGCAGCTGGAGTCGATGCGGGACAAGATGCCCGAGCAGTTCAGCTTCGCGGAGAAGAAGTACGACGAGATCAACCGCAAGCTGATGGCCTACGACCTCCTGCAGATCGCTTACGACACGCCCCGTCTCCCCGATCCGGGCGAGGGCGACGAGGGCCGCACCGAGATGCTCCGCCAGATGGAGCGGGTCATGCAGATGGCACGCCGGATCGAGGCGAGCCATCCCCCGGCCCTGCTCCCGCCCCGGGCGTCAGCGGCGCCGACGGATGCCGCCGAAGGCAGGCAGGAGGAATGGCAATCGCTCTACCCGGCCTGGGTGTCAGCCATCGTGGGCCGCCTGCTTTCGAGCCGGCCCGGCCAGCCGGCATTCGAGGTTCACCCGGGCCTGCTGCCGCTCACCGACCTGCTCGGAGCCGTGAACCGTCCGGCGGCTGAATTCAATACGGCGTTGCGTTCCTTCACGACGGCGACGGCGGCTCTGCCGGAGGCCAGCGCCGCCGCCGACAAGGCCGCCTACGAAGCCTGGCTCAACCGGTTCAATCCGACCGACCTCGCCAAGTGGCTCTACGTGCTGGCCGGCATCGCCAGCTTCTCCAGCTTCCTGGCGTGGAGGAAGCCGCTGAACCGCTTCGTCTTCTGGATGCTCATCGGTGTCCTGCTGCTCCACACTTTCGCACTGGGCAGCCGCATCTACCTGACGGGCCGCCCCCCGGTGGTGAATCTCTACTCGTCCGCGGTTTTCATCGGCTGGGCCTGTGTCCTGGCGGGCCTGGCGCTCGAGGCGCTGCACGCCAACGGCATCGGCAACCTGGTCGCGGCCATCAGCGGTGCGGCCACACTCCTCGTGGCGTACGGACTCGACTCCGGTGACACGATGCACGTGCTCCAGGCGGTCCTCGACACGCAGTTCTGGCTATCCACGCACGTGATCACGGTCACGCTCGGCTACGGGGCCACGTTTCTGGCGGGCGTGCTGGGCATCTTCT
>JBIJCD010000009.1:0-22388 GCA_044344895.1 Pirellulales bacterium
CGGATCGTCGGCACATGGTCCGCCTCGACTCCACAGCAGCGTCTCGCGGCCCGGCAGCAGCAGGACCAGCTTTACCGGATGACGTACGGCGTCGTCTGCTTTGCGCTCTTCTTCAGCTTCATCGGCACGGTGCTGGGCGGGCTGTGGGCCGACGACAGCTGGGGCCGTTTCTGGGGCTGGGACCCGAAGGAAAACGGCGCCTTGATGATCGTGCTCTGGAACGCGGCGGTCCTGCACGCCCGGTGGGACCGCTGGATCGGCCCGCGGGGCTTCGCCCTCTTTGCCATCGGCGGCAACATCATCACGGCGTGGAGCTGGTTCGGGACAAACCAGCTCGGGATCGGCCTCCACAGTTACGGTTTCACCAGCGGCGTCCTGATGCTGCTCGGAGGGTTCGTGGCCAGCCAGCTGCTCCTCGTGGCCGCCGGCTGGGTGCTGACCCGTCCGGAGGCGGAGCCCGCGAGCTGAGAGGCGACGTGAGGCGGGCCAGACGCTCCCGCCAGGGTGGTCTGCCGTGACGCGAGTGTGGCGACCGGGGCTCGACGCAGCTCCCGCCAGCCACCGCGGCTGCTGAACTGTTCGACCCGTACGTCTCCGGCAGTGAGCGTGACGGCGATGGCGCCGCCAGACTCCCCGTCGCAGCCGGTTTTCAACACGGTAGCGGTTCGGCCGACTCCGCGGGCGGTGGCATAGGCTTTCCGCACCTCGTCCCAGCCGCTGGTGCCCGGACCGCTGACGAGCACCCAATCGGCTGCGGTGACACGGGCGATGTCCGGGGGCAGGCTCGTGCGGCTACCGTGATGCGGCGCGACGAGCACGTCGCAGGCGCCGGGGCCGGCCGCGACGAACCGCCTCAGCGGCTCGCCCTCCAGATCGCCGGTGAGGAGCAGCCGCCGCCCCGCCGACTCCACCGCGAGCACGATGCTGCACTCGTTGTCCGAGCGACCCGGCGACGCCACGAGGACGCTCGGGGGCGGATGCATGGTTTCCTGCATGCACTCAGCGGCGGCGGCGTGCGATGGCCGATCTCCGGGACCCGCGGGATGGAGCACACGAAGCCTGCAGCAGGCGTCGAGCGCGAATGAATCGCCTGCCTGCACGACCCGCAGCGGCACTCCCGCGGCCTGCGTGCGGCGGAGCAGCTCCGCCACGGCCACCGAATCGCTGTCGAGAAACGGACGGGAGACGACGAGTTCTCCCACCGCGAATCGTTCGAGCAGCTCGGGCACCGCGTTAAAATGGTCGGTATCGGCGTGGGAAACCACGAGCGTGTCGATCCGGCCAACCCCCTCCTGCCAGAGCACGGCCGTCATGCTCCGCCGCGCCGCGCCGGCGGCCCCGAGCCGTCCGGCGTCATACACGAGGCAGCGGCCCATCGGGCTGCGCACCACGATCCCGCAGCCGTGCCCCATGGCCGCCACGACGACCCGCAGAGCGGGCGGCCCCGAGCCAAGCATGGCCGTCATGCCTTCCACGAACAGTCCGACGCCGCACCAGGCCACGCCCATGGCGAGCCACGTGCCCGCCCGACCAAGCCGCTCGCGCGAAAGCAGGCACAGTGCCAAGGCAAGCGCGACGTACCAGCCGGCCACCCACCAGCCGGGAGGCCCGCTCACCCATACGTAGCCGCCCGGGAGGCCGGATGACCATGACACGACGGCCCCGATGCAACGCAGCGTGATGTCGCACGCCCACCCACACACTGCCGCCAGCCCACGCGACACCGTCGCCGCGACCAGGCAGAGGAATCCCCAGCCCATCGCGGCGGCCACGAAGGGTGCGATCAGCGGGTTGAGAACCAGCCCGATCGGGCTGACGAGGTGAAATCTGGCCGCCACGATCGGCGCCGTCACCGCCCAGACCGCGGCACCGGTGAGGCACAGCTCCCACGCCTGCCGGCCCATCCGCCGCAGCCGCCGCTCCCAGGGCGGCCGGCTGCGATCGATGAGCCGCTCGATCGGATCGTCCGTGGCACGGCGCGGCATCGCGTTCGAGACGCCGATGAGCACGGCCGTCGACAAAAAAGATAGCTGAGTCCCGGTGCGAAAAATCTCGGGAGGGTGCCAGACGAGCACGATGATCGCCGCCACGGCGAGCGAGTTGGCCGCCAGCGATCGCCTTCCGATCGCAGCCCCGAGGCATCCCAGCCACACCAGCAGGGTGGCACGCACCACCGGCGTCTCCGCCCGCACGAGCGCCATGTAGAGCCCCGCGCAGCAGGCCACCGCCAGCAGACACAGGCCCCGCGGCAAGGCCACCGTACGAAACAGACGAAAAAGCGCCAGCGACAGCAGGCCGACGTGGAGGCCCGATATCGAGAGAATGTGGATCGTGCCCGTGACGAGAAACTCCAGCGACTCCTCGCGAGGCAGGCTCTCGCGACTGCCGAGGAGCAGGGCTGCCGCCAGGGCAGACTGTCGCGGCGAGATGTGCTCGCGAAGCACCTCCACGCCCCGGCTCCGCAGCCGGTCGAGGATGGCCCCGAGCGACCAGCCCGAACGGCCCGCGATCACCTGGACGCCATCGCCCGCGTGCGCCCGCACGACCGAGAGGCATCGGAGCGACTGCGCCCGCGCACGAAAATCGAACTCGCCCGGATTGAGCGGTGGCGCCGGACGCAGGCCCCGGCCGATCACCCGCACCCGGCAGCCTGTCGGCAGGTCTGGCACAGCGGCACCGGCTCGGTCGTCGATGACGACGGCTGCCCGCCCGGACGCGCCCCGCCACGCTGGGCCGTCGCGAATGCACTCGACGGCGACCACGCACTCGCTGCACTGCCACGGCATCCCAGCCTGCGAAATCGGTCCGCGGAGGGGATCGACCGCGGGCGGGGACAGCCGCCGGGGTGATTCGACGACGATGCCCTCGATCGCCACCGGACGGGCCGACTCTGCGAGGTTCCAGGCCAGGTCATCGGCCGCAAACAGATCCGAACGCACCGTCGACCAGCCGGCGGCGGCGGCGAAGATGCCAGCCAGCAGCCACAGCGCCGCGGCCTGCGGCCGCCGTGCTCCCGGCAGCCACCACCACGTCGCCAGCGCTGCGGCGGCGACACCCCACCATGCAACCGGCGAGACGTGCAGCATCGCCGGCATGCCGCTGCCGGCTGCGATCGCCGCCGCCACGGCCACGAGCGGCCGCTCAGGCAGTGGCTCGGCCCGCAGCCACCGGTCAGCGACCGCAGAGCGGCCTTCCCGCACCAGTGCGACGATCCGCCCGATCCCATGGATGCCCATGATGATCTTGGCGGATGTCGTCGCCTTCAGGGGCAACACCGGCCCGGGTGGAAGGCGAACGGGCGTTCCCAACGATCGCCCCGCCAGCGCACGGCCAAAGGCCTTCAGGCTGTCCGTCGCGCCTGCACGATCCTCGGCAGTCCTGCCAGATCCTTGAGTGTGGGCCCCAGGTCCAGTCCGCGGCAGGAGGCCACGACCGACTCGGCGGCTGCAGCCGGCCCCACTTCCACCACGAGCCAGCCGCCGGGAACGAGCGACGTCGCCGCCACGGCCGCGAGCCTGCCGATCACCTCCACACCCGTGGGCCCCGACACGAGCGCCCCACGTGGCTCGTGCTGACGGACATCGCGGGGCAGGGCGTCGAACTCATCCTCACGGACGTACGGCGGATTGCTCACGATGGCGTGCCACGGCCCGGCCGCCCGCGGGTGGTCGAGGAGGTCGCACTCCAGGAACTCGATCCGGTCGGCCACTCCGTGCCGCACCGCATTGTCGCGGGCCACGGCGAGCGCCGCCGAGGAGATGTCGGTGGCGACGAGATCGGCGTGCGGCAGGTGCTTCGCCAGCGTCACGGCGACAGCCCCGGAGCCCGTGCCCACTTCGGCGATCCGCAGTCGGCCACCGTCGGGCGGCACCGGCCGGCAGAGATCGAGCAGCCGCACCACCAGCCCCTCCGTCTCCGGCCGGGGCACCAGCACCGCCGGACTGACGGCGAAGGCGAGCGAGAAGAACTCCCGGTTGCCCACCAGATACGCCACCGGCTCCCCGTCACCGCGACGCTTCACCAGGCCACGAAAACGGCCGCGTTCCTCCTCACCGACCGGCACGTCGAACGCCGTGTAGAGGGCGATCCGCGGGCACCCGCGCACGAAGGCGAGGAGCACCTCCGCGTCGAGCCGCGGCGAATCGCTGCCGCGGGCCGCGAGCCAGTCGGTCGTCCAGGTGAGCAGCCGGCCCACCGTCCAGACGTCGGTCTCACCGCGTTCGCCGGCCATCCCTGTTCCTCCGCGCCGTCCGTGTGCCCGCCGTCGTGCCGACCATCGTACGGCATTTTCGCCCGGCGGGACGATCGCCCCGCCGCCGGGTCAGGCGGGAGCCGCCTTCGCCGAGCGTTCCATCTCGCTGCGGCGCTGCTCGCGGGCGTGCCGCTCGATCGCGTCGATCACCAGCCCCAGCCGTCCCGCCATCACCTGATCGAGGGTGAAGCTCTCGTTGATCCTGTGGTCGGTGAGCCTGTTCTGCGGAAAGTTGTAGGTGCGGATCCGCTGGCTGCGGTCGCCCGAGCCCACCAGCGTCTTTCGTTCGGCGGACCGCTTCGCGTGCTCGATTTCCCGCCGGTGCTCGTAGATTCGCGTCTTCAGCACGCGCAGCGCCTTGGCAAGATTCTTGTGCTGGCTCTTCTCGTCCTGGCACTGCACCACGATGCCGGTCTCGAGATGGGTGAGACGGACGGCCGACGCCGTCTTGTTGACGTGCTGCCCCCCCGGCCCGCTCGCGCAGAACAAATCCTTGCGGTAGGAATCCGGCGGCACCGAGACCTCGACGTCCTCCGGTTCCGGAAGCACCGCCACCGTGGCGGCCGACGTGTGGATCCGGCCCTTCGTCTCGGTATCGGGCACCCGCTGCACGCGGTGGCCGCCGCTCTCGTGCTGCAGCTTCCGGAAGACCGCTGCGCCGGCGAGGCCGAGCACCAGTTCCTTGAACCCGCCAAGCTCCGTGGGGCTGGCGTCCATCACCTCGACCTCCCACCCCTGTTCGGTGCAGAAGCGGCGGTACATCTCGTAGAGGTCGCGGACGAAGAGGGCGGCCTCGTCGCCACCGGTTCCCGCCCGCAGCTCCATGATGCACCGGGCGCGGTCGGCGTCCTCGTCATCGGAGCAGAGATCGAGCAGCTCGTCCCACTCCCGCTCGCGTTTGGCCCGCAGCTCCGGCAGCTCCGCCTCGGCCAGCTCCTTGAGCTCCTCGTCACCGGCCGCGGCCATCGCGACATGCTCGCCGATCTGCCGCTCCAGCGCCACGAACTGCCGGTATTTCAACGCCAGCCTGGCAAGGGTGCCGTGCTCGCGGGCCGTGGCGGAGAGCCGGGACTGGTCCGCGAGCACCTCGGGGTCGACCAGGGCGCGTTCCAAGGCCTCGAACCGGGAAAGCTTGGCTTCGAGTTGGTCGCGCATGGATCCGGCAGGCCGCTCCCGCGAGTGACAGCAGGGCAGCGGGGAGCGTCAGTCAGGAGGACGGGGCGTCGGCAGCCGCCTTCTTCTTCTTCAGACTGGCATAGCCCGCGCCGGCGAACTTGGACTTGAACTTCTCGATACGACCGGCGGTGTCGACGAACTTCAGCTTGCCCGTGAAGAACGGATGGCACACGTTACAGATGTCGACCTTGATCTCGGGCACGGTGCTGCGTGTCGAGAACGTGTTGCCACAGCCGCAGCGGACCACGGTGTCGAGATAGCGGGGATGGATGTTCTCTTTCATGGCCTTCTCTTCGCGAATCGTCTGACAGGATGCGGGAACCGCCGACGCGTGCCGCCGGGAAACCGACAAGGATACCGCGGCGTCGGGCCGCGGGCAACGCGGAACGTCCCAGCCGGGCCGCTGCCGGCCGCGGTCATGGTTTCGCCCCCTTTTGCAGGTCATCCGCCAGCATCCGGCTGCCGAACCGCTGCGGAGAGGCATCTTCGCGGAGCAGCCTCGCCGCATCCTCGGTCCGACCCAGCCCCACGTAGGCGCGGGCCAGGTTCACCCTGGCCGCGTCGGCCCAGCGGCTGTCGGGGGACGCCGTCAGGATCATCCGTCCCAGGTAGTCGACCGCCGTCTCGTATTCGCCCTCGGCGAGCGTGAGCGTGCCGAGCCAGTAGGTGGCGTCCTCCTTCATCTGCTCGAAGAGCCGCTTCATGCCGTCGGCCTGCTGCGGGGGCGCCTGGCCGACCGCCTCGGCGATGGCCTGACGCCCCGGCCGCGCCGCCAGATAGCTCACCTTCGCGCCCTCCGGGCCGTCCAGTTGGCCACGAAACTCACGCAGCCTGGCCGCATACAGTGGCCGCACCAACCGGGTGCCACGACGCCCCCCCTCCCGATCGCTCGCGGTGGCCTGCGCCAGCGTCACCGACATCACCGCCAGCTCCTGGCCGGCGGCGGCCCGCACCCGCGCCGCATCACCGCGGCGCTTGGCGATCACTTCCCACGGAAATTCCCAGAGCGCCATCCGCGACCGCGCCGACTCGCCCGAGGCGTCGGCATCGATGCCCAGCGTTTTCGCCGCCCGTGCGGCCAATCCGCTGGCGTCGAGCGCGAGTTCGGTGGCGCGGCTCCCCACGAGCTGGGTCTCAACGGCCTTCATCCGTCGGGAGAGATTCCAGGGATCGGCGGCCACGAGCACCGACAGCCCGGCGATGTCGGCCGCCTGCACGGGATAACGCCGGTCCGGGAAGGACAACCGCTCGAGAATGGCCGGGTCGGCTGCCGCCTGACGCGCCGTGGCCACGCCCGTGCCGTCCGGACCTGGGATGGGCATGCCGTAGGTCGGCTCGAACAGCCAGGCCTCACCGCCGGCGATGACCGCGGGAATCCACGCCCGCACCCCACCGCGGTCCGGCTGCCCCGTGGCCAGCATCACCCCGTCGAGGCCCGCATGCCTCAGGAGTTCGAGAAAGATCCACGACCGCTGGGCCGGGCTGGCACGGCCCGACAGCAGAATTTCGCCGGGGAGAAACCAACGGCTGCCGGCCGCGGCATCGGTCGGCACCAGCGGCGGATCGCTCACCAGCGCCAGCGACCGCACCGTCCACCGGAACAGGTTGACGGCGATGTCGAGATCCTCGATGGCATCGCCCCGGGCGGAGGCGGCGACGTCGGCGAGCCACCGCTGATCGCGGAGCGCCGTCACATCGCCCGCGGCGTCGAACACCGGGCTGGCCAGCGACTCCGGCGTGACGCCCGCCCGGAGGCGGTCCGGCAAGCCGGACAACAGCGGGTCGACCCGCCATTCCTCGGTGCCCTTGAAGCCCGCGGAGCCGGCGGCGTGGCTCCACTGGTTGAGGCGGTCGAACACCTGCGCGAACGCCGACTCCTCGTCGTAGTCCTCCAGCCGGTCGAGCACCGCCACGGCGCCGTCCAGCAGCTGCTCACGGACATCCTCCGACACCGCCGGCATCACCCGGCCCTCGGCAGCGCCGTTCGGGGCCGTGGCCGGAGGTCCGGCTTGCTGCGCGGGCTTTGATCCGGACTGGGAGCCGGCGGGCGATCCCTTGCTTGATGCGGCCGGCGGAGCAGGGGGCCGCGGAGCGCCGCAGCCCACACACAGCCAGGTCATCCACGCCACGACAGCCGCCAGCGCCGCCGGGTGGAGTCGCGGTTGCATCCAGCCGACGCTCGACTCCATCAGGTGATCTCCGTGCCCGCCAGCCGCGCCTCGTGGATCAGCAAGACCCGCTGCAGCACGCCGCGGAGCATGTCGAGCGGAACCATGTTTGGGCCATCGCTGGGGCTTTGATCGGGATCAGGGTGCGTCTCGAGAAAGAGTCCGTCAATGCCCACCGCGGCCGCAGCCCTCGCCAGCGGCTCCACCAGCGTGCGGTCGCCGCCGGTCGAGTCGCCCCGGCTCGCGGGCTGCTGCACGGAGTGCGTGGCGTCGAAGATCAACGGCACGCCCAGCCCCCGCATCGTCACCATGCCCGCGAAATCATTGACCAGTCTGCCATATCCGAAGAACGTGCCTCGCTCGCAGAGCATCACGTCCTGGCAGCCGCCGGTCAGCAGCTTGGCGACCGCGTGCTTCATGTCGCCGGGCGCGACGAACTGACCCTTCTTGACGTTGACGGCGCGTCCGGTCGCGGCGGCCGCGAGCAGGAGGTCGGTCTGGCGACAGAGGAAGGCGGGGATCTGCAGCAGATCGCACACCTGCCCAGCCGCCACGGCCTGTTCCGGCAGGTGCACGTCGGTGGTGATCGGCAAGCCGGTCGTGGCCCGGACCTTCGCGAGCACGGCGAGCCCCTCGTCGATGCCCAGGCCGCGGAACGCCGCTGCGCTGGTGCGATTGGCCTTGTCGAACGAGGCCTTGAAAACGACCTGAACCGGCAGATCCCGGGTCAGGGCCACCAACGTTTCGGCGATCTCCAAGCAGAGCCGTTCGCTGTCGATGACGCAGGGGCCGGCGATCACGAGGAGCGGTTGCCCGGGCCCGCAGCGGTGCGGGCCGATGACGGCGGGAAGTCTGGGTGTCACGTGGCGTGCCTCGTGGGAATACGGCTGGTACGCGACGGCGAGCCGCACCGATTCGCATCGGGAACTTCCCGCATCCACATCGGCGGATAGCGCGGCCAAGCCTTCGATGGTGCGTGCATCCCGCTCGGCTGCGAATCATACCGTTCACGAAACGTTCGCGAGCAGTCCACGGGTCCTGCCGCTTCCTACCCGGCCGGGCGTTCGGGACATCGGCGGCCCGCCCCCGACGGCTCTCGGCGGCGCGGCAATTTGCTGCGGCCGTTGCAATCTGCGGCTGAGCCAGCCGTGTACCGCCCGCGGCCTGGCCGAGCCGGGCGGACGAACCTCCGCACCCCGGGCCACACCGCCGGATCGACCGCATCAGCGGGGATTCCAAGCCCCGCCTACCCGCGTCGGGCCTGTCGCCACCCGCCTCCTCGGGAGGGCATGACGAGTGTCCATGGCGTTTGGCACGCCGGATGCCTGTCTTCTTCGACGCCGGTCGTGCCGGCAGCCACCGCCTCGACACATCGAAGTGGGGCCTCCGACCTCATCCGGCTGTACGGTTGTCCTGCCCCTGACCCGTACGGCCCAGACAGGACGCTCCTGTCGGGTCAGAGGCCCCACTTTCGCTATTTCCGCGGCCATCTCAGGGGGCTCGCTGCGGGCCTCCGGGCGTGCGATCGCGACCCCGAGGGCCCGTCTGTGCCGAGTCCCGGCGTGCCGTTTTGCACTGCCCCCCTCCGCGACCCTTGACGATGGTGCCCGTCGTGCGCTAGTGTGCGGGGTTCCGGGCAGCGGGACATCCGCGCGACTGCAGGAATCCCAGGCCCGGCCGGGCCAGCGTAGCTTCAATTGGCAGAGCACCGCATTCGTAATGCGGGGGTTGTGGGTTCGATTCCCACCGCTGGCTCTCACCCCGTCCGCCGCCGACTGAAAGGGCCTCTCCATGGTCGCCACCGCGAAGTCCGCCATCGATGTTCGTGAACTCGTCACCGGCACCGGGTCGTTCGGCCCCGCTGAGATCAAGGGTCTGACGGCGGCACTGGCCGGCGATGCCGCCGCCCACCGCGATCTTCGCGCCGCGGTTCGCGAACTCGAGCAGGTGACCGACCGCAGCCCGGCCGCGTCCGTCAGGCTCGGCGTCTGCCAGTATTTGCTGGGCCGCTACCAAGTAGCGCTCGAAACCCTGCGGGCCGCCGACGGCGGCGCCCTGGCGCTGTTCCATCAGGGGCTGGCGCAGGCGGCGCTCGAGCACTTCGACAAGGCGGGCGAGGCATTCGAGGCGGCCAGGAAGTCCGGCTACGATGGAGTCGCCTGTGGCGCCGCCATAGCCGACGCACAGCGGGCGGGCGGCCGCCTGGACGACGCCGTGAAGACGCTCGACGCGATGGCGGCGGGCAAGGATGGCGATGCCGCCTCGCGGTCGGCCGATTATTGGGCGGCTCGCGGCGCCGTGCTGGCCGACGGCGGCGCCCCGGCCGCCGATGTCGCCGCAGCATTCGAGAAGGCGATCGCGCTGGACTCCGGCCACTCGCAGGCGCTGTTTTCCCTGGGCGTCCTCAACGATCGGGCCGGCAACGACGACGAGGCCCAGGCCTGCTACGAGCGGTCCCTGCTGCGGTATCCGGCGTCGCTGGGGGCACTGCTGAACCTCGGGATCATCCACGAGGACCGCAGCGATTTTCTCAAGGCCCAGCAGTGCTACCGCAGGATTCTTGAGGCCTATCCGGATCATCCGCGTGCCCGGCTGTTCCTCAAGGATTCCACCGCCGCAGGAGACCTGCGGACCGAGGAGCAGGAGCAGAAGCAGCGGGACAGGATCGACCAGGTGCTCGGCCTGCCTGTGAGCGACTTCGAACTGTCCGTCCGCAGCCGCAACTGCCTGCAAAAGATGGGGATCCAGACGCTCGGCGACCTGGCGCGGACGACCGAGGAGGAGATCCTCGCCAGCAAGAACTTCGGCGAAACGAGCCTGATCGAGATCAAGGAGATGCTGGCGTCCAAGGGGCTGAGCCTGGGGCAGTTCGCCACGCCCTCGATCGCCGAAGAAACCGCCCCCGAGTTCGCCGGCGAGCCATCGACGGACGACCAGGAACTGCTCTCAATGCCGATCAGCGAGCTCAACCTGTCGGTGCGGGCCCGGAAATGCACCACGCGGCTGGGCATCAACATCGTCGCGGATTTGGTGCGACGCACGGCCGAAGACCTGATGGAGTGCAAGAATTTCGGCGTCACCAGCCTCAACGAGGTGCGTGAAAAACTGGCCGAACGGGGGCTCAAGCTCCGCGGCGACTGAGCCGGAGGTTTCGTTTGCGGCCCGCTGTCAGGGCCGGAAACCAGCGGTCTGGCGCGGCTGCGTAGCGGCAAAAACCACTCCTCGGAGGGGGTCGTTGTTTGCGTTTGGCGGCCTTTCTCTGTAGGGTTGACGGAGGCTCGTTCGACGTGTGCCGCCACGGGCGGTCTCACGATCGGCCCGCTCCGCGATTTCAACCGTCCTTCGACCTAAGCGTCACCCGTCCGTTTCAGCCGGCCGCTCGGCGGCCCGTTCATCGACCAGGATCATCGGATGACGTCAGCCAGCCTGAAGGACAAGCCCGTTCGGGACCTCGCCAGGCTCGCCAAGCAGCACGGCGTGGCGGGGTGGCACGCGATGCGCAAGGACCAGCTCATCCGCGCCCTGGTGCGGAAAGCACGGTCGCGGCCGACCGTGGTGCCCGCGGCCCGGGGCGGCGAGCCTCTTGCTGGCGTCCGCACCACCACGGCCGTGCGGCCCGCAGCGACCGCAACCGCAGGATCCGCCGCCACGAATGCAGCCCGCGACGAGGCCGTGGCCCAGAGGCTGCAGCAGGCCCGAGACCGCATGCTCAAGGCCAAAAACCTGGCCACGCCGCCGGAGGGCGGCCGTGCTGCCCGGCCGGTGCGGGACCGAATGGTGCTCATGGTGCGCGGTCCCCACTGGCTCCACGTCTTCTGGGAACTGACCGCCCGCAGCATCACCCGCGCTCAAGCGGCCCTCGGCCAGGAGTGGCATGGCGCCCGCCCGGTGCTCCGCCTCGTGCAACTCGAGAGCGGCCTGCACGCCTCGCCGTCGGAGCGGATCGTCCGTGAGATTCCCGTCCATGGCGGCGTGAAGAACTGGTTCATCGACATCCGCGACCCGCAGCGGTACCGCTGCGAAATCGGCTATCTGGCGGTCTCCGGCCGCTTCCACGCACTGGCCCGCAGCAACGCCGTGTCGACGCCGACGTCGCCGCAGGGCGACACGCTCGACGCCCACTGGGGCGAGATCGTCGACGACTGCGAGCGGATCTATGCGATGAGCGGCGGATTCTCGGCCGAGCAGAACAGCTCGGAGCTGCAGGAACTGTTCCAGGAGCGGCTCCAGCGACCGATGGGGCCGCCGGCCAGCCGCGGCGCGGCGGTCGAGGATGAGGACATGGACGAGGCCGTCGCCCCCTTCGACCTCGACGTCGACGCCGAGATGATCGTCTACGGAGTGACGCAGCCGGGCGCCTATGTCACGCTGCAGGGCGAGCCAGTGAAGGTGCACGCCGACGGCACGTTCCGCGTCCGCGTGGAACTGCCGAACCGGAGGCAGGTGCTCCCGATCGTGGCCAGTATGGCCGACGGGGCGTCACAGCAGATGGTCGTGATGGCGGTGGAGCGAAACACCAAGCTGATGGGCCCGACGGGCCGCGACAGCGCCGAGTGAAGGAGTGCGCGGCGATAAGTTTTCTGCCATGTTCGTGATGACGTCGACCCATGCCGGTGAGCTCTTAACGAGGCTCGTTGGGGGCCGAATGAATGGTACCGGTCGCGTGTACGGCCGAAGGTTCCAGCCCCGCGCTGGAGTGACCTCTCGGATCACATGCCCCGGAATCCAAGGCACCCCCGTCTTTTTTTAAACGAGCTCTCCGCATATACGGCGCTACGGCATTGCGGTGGAAAACTTATCGCCCCGCGCTCCGCAGCTCACTTCTTCGCGCCGCGTGACTGCTGGCCGCACCAGGCCTCGAAGCCGGCCTGCGGCGCGGACTGAAACACCTTCTGGAAGGCCTGGTCGAACGCCAGGCCCCCATCCAACTGCTTGACGATCGCTGCCAGGCGGTTGCCCGTGGCGAACGTGGCGACGAATCCGCCGGACACGGTGGCGATCGTCTCGGGATCTCCGTGACCGGCCATCACGTCGGCGGCCGACCCCATCCGCTGCAGCGCCTCGGGCAGTTGCCGCCGCCACGACTGTACCACCGCGGCCTTGGGAGCGGCCTTCGTCGCCAGCGTCCGACCCACTCCGCGGGCGAACCACGCGGGCGCCCCGCGGCCAAGCAGCGCCGCGGCGGCCATCTGCTCGGTGAGCGTGGCCGTGACATCGGCCGGATCCGCGTCGTTGACCGGACTGACGAGCGCCGCATACACGACGTCACCCGTCACGCCGGCGGCCGACGTGACCCCTTTTGGCCGCTCGTCCGCCAACACCGTCTGCCAGAAGCTGGAAAAGTCGTAGGGCTTCGCGAACGCGAAGACCACGATGCCTCCCTTGACGACCGGGTCGCCGCCGGCGAGATCCTCCCCCAGCCGGGCGGCCACCTTCTCGACATTGGCCGTCAGCGCCGTCAGCCGCTTGTCGGCGAGGTTGGCCACGACGAGGATGTCTCCCCGCTCCTCGACGGCGGGTTTTTCATCCGGAATGGCGCGGGCCCAGAGCTTCCGCCCCGCCTCGAACCGCACCGGCCGCAGCGCCGCATGGGACAGGGAGCGGGCCCGCCCCGCCGCCGCCACCACGGCCAGATCGTCCTTGGGTGAAAGCATGTCGAGCTTGATGCCCTGATCGACCCACGCCTGGATCGTGGCGATCGCGGCGTCCGACAGGGGCTCCTTGCCCAGCGGCATCCGCTGCCCCTCGATCCCGGCACCCTTGATCTTCTTGACCAGCAGGCTTTCGGCAGCCTTGCCCGCCACGAGAGGCGGTCCACCACGTCCGCCGCGCAGCATGCGTTCGAACGTCGCCATGCTCAGGTTGGATTCGGGGTTGTTGGCGTCGTGACAGCCGGCGCACTGGTCCAGGAGGATCGGGGCGACATCGGCGGCGAACGACACTTCGCCCGGCCGAAGCTTCACGGCGACGGGTGTGGCGGGCTTGGCTGACGCCGGCGGCATGTTCGCGGCGGTTGCCTGGCGGGCGAGCGTGTCGATAGGCAGACCGGGGTCGGGGCCATCGAAGGCGGCGCCGGCGTCGATCCAGCGCATCAGCGTTCCGACATCATCTGGTGACACCTTGCCGCCGCCACGCGGCATGTCACCGCTCAGGATCACCTCCACGAGCCGGCTCGCCTCGCCGGATCCAGGCTGGACCATGCCGGTCTTCATGAGCCCCGCGTAGGAAGCGATCTGGAAATTCCCCTTGCGGCCGGCGATGTGGCAGCCACCGCAGTGCCGGGCGAGGAGCGGCGCTACCTGACGGCTGAAACTGACGGCACTGGCGGCCGGCGCGGCGGTTGGTTTACCGGCCGCCGGCGTCGTCGTCATCGCAGCCGGCATTCCGCGGGTCGGCTCGGCCGCCTTGCCTCCCGCCGCGCGGAGCGGGGCCAGGGCGATCGTGTTGACGTCAACGCCCTCGAGCGCGATGTCGTCACGGAGCGTGCGGCACCGTTCCCAGAGAATTCGCAGTCCGGATGGAATCCGTTCCTGGTTCGCCAACTGGCCGATCTGTGCGGCGGCCTGGGCGGTGCGATCGGCCGCCTTCGCGGCCTTGCCGTCGGCCAGCAGGGCTGCTGCCTCGTCGAGCAGCTCGCGGACGGCCTTGGGCGACGCCGAGCCGTCGGCCCGATCCGCCGCTGAGGCGGATGTCGCCGCGACCCACCCAAACATCGCCACCGGGAGCACCGCGACAGCCATGGCAAGCATGGCAGCCTGTGCCATGGCGGGCAGGTGACGGGGCGTTGCCGGGAGCCGCTGCGGCCGGCCCGGTCGCTGACGCATCAACGGCGAGCTGAAGAGCATGGTGGGTGGTTCCGGAGGTGGGCCCGACGGCGGGTCGAGGCATCGGCTCACACAGCGCTTCACCGCCTGCCTGCCGCCATCCACAGGCAGCCGCACAGGAACGCCGCCGCTGCAACGGCCGGAAACGCCAGTAGCAAAGCATAGATCGACCAGCGGGGAAGTGTCACGCCGGCGGCGGGAGATGCGGCCCGGGGATCGTCCGCCACCGAGCCTTCGTCCGGCGGAATCTCGAACGCCTCCTCCGCGAACGTGCCTCCGGCCGTCACCTTGAGCGCCGCCAACGACCGCTCCACCTCGCGGCCTTCCAGGCCGGTCGGTTCGGCCATGTCGCTCGTCGCCGGCACGACCACCCGTGTCTGGCAGCGCGGGCATGAGACCGTGGTCCCGCCGCGACGCCCTGCCACGTGGATGCGGCAACTGCATCCGGTGCAACGAAAGGTGATGGGCATGAACCTCACACCGCCGAGACGCTAGCGTCCCCCGGGTGGCTCCTGGCCTCGATCGCCTTCGGACGGCCGCGCAGATCCGGGGGATGCGCCGTCGAGCGCGAGCATGCCGGCAACAGTGGCAGTGCCGACGACGGCCATCAACCAACCGGCGCCGATGACGAGGCAGACACGCCCACACGCGATGGCTCCCGCCCGGTCGCCGACCGCCGATAGCAGGGCACCGAGGCCGACGATGACCGCCAGGGCCACGGGCAGCAGCAGCGACAGCAGGACCGCCCAGAGCAAAAACCGTCGCAGCGATGCTCGCATCGTCGATTCCCGCATGACGCGTCGTTCACTCCTCCGGCTGGCTCGCGACGCCCGCCGTGCGAGATGGCGCAAGCCCACCTCGGCCCGGGCGCACGGCATTGTCGACGAGGCATCTGGAGCGGGTCAAGGAAGCCCGCCAGGTCCCGACCCTGCCGCCGCGGCATCCGCATGCCCTTCACCCTCGGCGACCGATGGCCTGTTCGACGCCACGATGCGGTAGAATGGGGTCGCAGGTGGCATCGACCGGCACATGAGCCGGCAAGGCCTGGGCAAGACGAAGACGAGACCCCGGCCCCGGATCGCGTCTCGATGGATCGAAGCATGGAACACTGCAGGTTCAGGGATGGGCCCCTCCGCACGGCCGCGACGTGCGATCGGTGCCGGTTGGTACTGCCGTTCCTGCTGCTCCTCGTCCTCCCGGCGACGCCGCTGCACGCCGACCGCGTCGAAATGGCGGACGGGCGAATCCTGGAAGGCAAATTCGTCCTCCTGCCTGGCGTGGCCGTCGACCCGAACGCCGACGCCGCCCGCGGCGGCGGGACGGCGATCCTCATGTGCGACGACGAACTGACGCGCACGATGGTGTCGAAGCGACGGGTGGTGAAGGCCGAGCCCGCTCCGGACGCCGGCACCGAGCAGATTCGGATTCCCCAGCGGGTTTCGGACGGTGGTAGTCGGCTCGCCACGGTCGGCGGCATCCTCGGCACCACCCCCTTCGACGAGTTCGGCCGCCGCATCCTTTCGGTGGCCACGGCCGGTGGCCGTCTCGATATCGTGCAGGGAATCACGCGGATCGCCCCGCGCTGGACGAGCGTCGAAGCGGTCGTGACGGAGCATCCCCACGTCCTCGACATGAGGATCGCCACCTCGTCCATTCCCCGTGACGTTCTCAGACGGGTGATCGACCAGCATCTCGATCGCCGCAACCCGGACGAGCGGCTGCGCGTCGTACGGCTCTTCCTCCAGGCAGAACGCTACGACGACGCACGGCAGGAGCTAGACGAGGTGCTGCGGGATTTTCCCGACCTCGCGGGCCTGGCCACGCAGCGGCGGGACCTTGCCGCTTTGGCGGCCAACAAGCTGCTCGACGAGATCCTCGCCCGCGGCCGTGTCGGGCAGGACGGATTGGTGCTCGACCTGCTCGAGCGATTCCCCACCGCCGACACCGATGGCGAGACGCTCGAGGTCATCCGTGAAACCCGCGACCGCTACCGGGAGCGACAGGAGACGGCGCACATCGACGAGGAGGATTCGCGACGCGAGGCGTCGGGCGTGGTCGACGAGATCGCCCGGGACCTGTCGTTCGCCGCCCTCGATCGGCTGGCCACGTTCGACCGCCTGGGAACCGACCCCGACGTGCCACCCGATGCGGCTATCGCGATCGCCATCAATGGCTGGCTGCAGGGAGCGGCTGCGGCCGATCGCAACCTCAAGCTGGCCCTTTCGGCCGTGCGCGTCCGGTCGCTGCTCGTCGAGTATTTGCGCGAGACGCAACGCGACGCCAGGCAGCGGATCTACCGCAGCCTGGAGCAGCAGGAGGCCTTCGATCCGTCCGTCGTGGCCGCGATCGCCAGCCAGATGCCTCCGCCGCTCGAGGCCCCGCCGGAGATCGCGCCCGGCCTGCACGAGATCGAGGTGGCGGGGCTGCCGGGGGAGGAGCGGATCAAGTGCCTCGTCCAGCTGCCGCCGGAGTACGATCCGCTGCGCCGCTATGCGGCCGTCGTGACGCTGCACGCCTCGTGGTCGACGCCGCTCGATCAGGTCGAGTGGTGGGCGGGCCCGGCCGGCGACGACCGGCAGCGCCGCGGCCACGCGGCCCGGAACGGCACGATCGTGATCGCCCCGGCCTGGGCCCGACGGCAGCAGGCCGGCTACGAGTACTCGGCCCGCGAACACGCCGTCGTCCTGGCGGCGGTCCGCGAGTCGCTGCGCCGATTCTCGATCGACAGCGACCGCGTGTTTCTCTCCGGCCACTCGATGGGCGGCGATGCCGCCTGGGACATCGCGCTCGCCCACCCCGACATGTGGGCCGGGCTGGTGGCGATTTCGCCGGCGGCCGGAAAGTACGTCAACCACTACTGGCACAACGCCCGCACGCTGCCCATCTACGTCGTCGGCGGTGAACTCGATTCAGCCTGCTTCACTCGCAACAGCATGGACCTCGACCGCTACCTCACCAAGGGATTCGACGCCACCTACGTCGAATACCGCGGTCGCGGACACGAGCATTTTGCCGAGGAGCTGATGCGGATCTTCGACTGGATGGGCCGCCGGCAGCGCGGCGTTGCTCCCGCCACCATCGACGTGGTCGCGATGAGGCCGTGGGACAGGTTCTTCTGGTGGGTGGAGATGGAGGGGCCTCCCGACCGCACGATGACGCTGCCGGCCCAGTGGCCACCACCGGCGAACGCCCGTCCGTTCGCCATCGAGGCCAAGACCGTCCCGCCGAACACCGTGCCGGCGGGAACGCTGCTGATCCGCTGCGGCGCCGATCGCGTGCGGGTCTGGCTTTCGCCGGAGCTGGTCGACTTCACGCGACCGGTCACGGTCACGCTCGACGGCCGCCGTCTCGTGAAGGATCAGGTGCTGCCAGACAAGCAAGTGATGCTCGAGGACCTGCGGCTGCGGGCCGACCGGCAGCACCCGTTCTGGGCGGTCGTGGAGTGGGATAAACGGCCGGGAGCGACGCCGTGAGGCGATCGAATCGCGGTCGACAACGCCTCACTTGGCCGGAGACACGGGGCGGCGGGCGACCTCCGGCTCCTGCTGGGTGCGGGGCAGCGAGACGCCCGAGATCGCCCAGCCGTCGGGCAGCGTCTGCATGCCGATGCCGGCCGTACCGAAATACCGACGGATCATCTCGAAATCGGGCAGGGCGGCCCCATCCAGCCGCGGCTCCCGCACCGAACCCGGCTTGCCGTCGCCGAGAAGGGCGTTGAGCAACTGGCCGGTCATGCTCTTGGACTTGGGCATCGAGCCCTGCCGCAGCATCTCGTAGGCGGGCCGCACCAGCTCTTCCTCGCGGGAAAACGACCGCACGGCCGCCTTGCCGGGCAGAAGCCGCCCGATTTCTGCGGCGATCTGGGTGCAGTCGGCGGCCGCGCCCAGCGACTCCACGCCGCCGTTGGTCGCCAGCACCCGCTCGAGGATGTCGCGGTGCGATGCCACGAGCAGGTGGCCATGGGCCACCGTGACCACCGAGTGCGGCAGCAGCTTCTCCTCGCGTTCGCGGAGCTTCGCCCTGCGGCTGCGGTCGTCGTCGCGGTCGGCGTGGGGCACCGCACCGCCGGGCGTCTCAACCTCGAGCTTGGGGATGGCGGAGGACCGGTCGATCAGCTCCCAGGCGACGTGGCCCTGCACATCGATCTTCGCCATGTCGGGATCGATCGACATGCTCTTGGCGACCGTGGCAGCCACGCGTTCCGGATCGACCGCCTCGACGGCGATCACCAGCCGTTCGCTATCGGTGTCGATCGGCACGGCATGGTCGGTGATCAGGGTGAGTCGGCTGCCGAGCGCGGCGACGAGGTCCTTCTCCAGATCGATCTGCGGACCGTCGGGGTCCTCCTTCACGGAGGCGATGACATCGTCATACACGCCCTTTTCGCCCACGACGTCGTCGACCAGCGTCTCCGCTGAGACGAAGGCGTTGCGCAGATCCCACTGCATCGACGTCCAGCCCGCCACGTCACGCGGCACCCAGGGCTGCGGCTCGATCGCCGCCACGTCGGGAAAGTGGAGAATGCGGGCACCGAGGTTGAACCGATCGGCCGCGAACGGCTGGCGCCCGGCGAGCGGCGGCGCGTGCACCACCGTGTGGTGCCGCATGGCATGGCCGGATTCGCCGAACACGAGCACTCCTCCCGCGGCCTTGATGCAGTCAAAACCCTGGCGCCCCAGGATCGCGACATAATCGGGGCCCTTGCGCTTCTCGCGCGGTGGATTGGTCGCCTGGTAGGCCTTGGCGAACGCCAGCGGATCGACATACCAGCGCAGCGGCGCGGCCGCGTTGACCTGCGACTGCGCGCTGCCGACGACCTTCTCGAACGTCGGCAACGAGGCGATGCAGTCCCCACGCCCCTGCGCGAGCGTGCCGATCACCTGCGCCGTGAGAGCCGGATCGTCGCCCACGACGAGGGCCGCGCCGACGAGCGCGAAGGCCACCCGTTGCTCGGCGGGCGCCCCGCGACCACCATCGACCGCCGGCAGCTGGTAGACCGTGAGCTGCCCGTCGCCGTCGGCGGGCAGCTTGGTGCCCTTCTGTTCCTCCAGCCGCTTCGTGATCTTCCCGACGAGTTCACGGGCCTGCGCGTCGCGGCCGGTCGTGTCGAGCAGCACCACCGTGGCCAGCCGGCCGGTGGGCGACTCGACCGCCCCGGCGGCACACTCGCCACTGCAAGTGTCGATCATGTCCTCGAGGGTCAGCCCCAGGCGGCCGAACCGGCGATTGGCTGAGGTCTCGATCTGCTTGCGGGCGCTGTCGATGAAGGGTTTCATGACCGGGTCGTGAAGCAGCTGGCCATACTGCGTGCCATCGAACCGCTCCCGGAACGCCTGCGTGTTCGGGATGCTCATCCAGCCACGGGTAGTCGCGGGAAAGATCTTCTCGCTCGCCGTGAAGCCGCCGGCCGCGTGGGCCGCACCGCCGTGGAAGAGACCGATCGCGAGCGTGGCGACGCAGGTTGCGGCCCGGATCGCACGGAGTCGACCGGTCCTTCTACCGCAGGTCGTTCGCTCGAAGCTTGTTCCGTCCACGACACAGCCTCCTTCGGGAATGGGAGCGTTCCGCACTACCGGCACGGCCGCCTCCGTCTCGTTCGTCATCGTTCTTTCATCGTGCTTTCAGACGCTGTTTCTCGACCCACCGCTCGATCGCGGCGGACCAAGCCGCGCCGGCTGGCGCCGCTGGCAGCGCAGGACTTTCGCAGGAAGCCGCATTTTCCTCAACATGAAATCCGAGCCCGGATGCGCCATGGCCCGGGCGTGGCCGCAGCCAGCCGCCCAGCAGGGCTGGGGGGTCTGGGAGGTATCGGCGGTCGATGAATTACCGCGGTCCCGGACCGCGGCGGCAGCGATGGCCACCGCTGTGGCCAGGGCCAAGATCACCGCCATGATCGACTCCCGGTCGACGCTCCGGCGGCCGCCCGCGACCACGACACCGGCCAGCGTCAGAGCGGCGGCCGCCAGCCCCGTGGCCACGAGCAGCGGCGGCCAGGCGGAGGCCGGACGCGACAGCGACAGCAGACCGCCGACCAGCGGCGGCCAGCCGAGCATCGCCGCCGGGCCGAGCGTTGCCACCACGGCGGCCCGCGTCGTCAGCGTCATGCCCCCCCACGGCCGCAGCATGCCCTGCGGCCCAACCTGCCCGTACCGTGGCGGCAACGCGGCCGAGCGCAGGAGGCGTTGCCAGTCGGGCCGCCCGCAGGTGCCGTCGAGCAACGCCGCCCGTGGCACCGCCAGCGCGATGAACCACGCCGCCGAGAATGTCGCCCAGAGCGAGATCGACGGAGCGTCGCCGGCGTGCTCGTCCGGATGGCCGAGAATGTCCGGCCGCATGACCAGCCACACGGCCATGGCCGCCAGCGCGGCGACCATCGCCAGCTTCTCGAGCCGCAGCTGCGTCGGGCCCACAGCGGGAAGCGGCCCGACGTGGATCGTTTCGTTACCGGTGGCCTCACCGCCGACGCCGAATGGATCAAACGTGAGCAACGCGCGCTCGGGTCCCGCCGTACCGGACCGCACACAGGACCGCATGACCACCGCCCCGACGCTCCATCCGGCGACTGCCGCGGCGATGGCCCCCCACGGGCCGACGCCCGCCATCCTGGCGGCCAGCCCCGCCAGGCCACCGAATCCTCCGCAGGCCAGCGCGAGCATCGCCGCCTCGGTCACCGTCACAGCGGCCGCGCGGGCGAGGAGCACGACGACGAGTGCGAGCCCGCCCGCGAGCATCGACGCGACCATGCCCGCGGCGGCGGGCGGCTCGGGCCAGGCGGTCACGACCGCCGCCAGCATGCCACCGACCAGCGGCCAGGCGGCCCGCTCGGCGGCCCAAATCGCAGCCAACGGAAAGGGCGAGCGGCGTGCCACGCCCTGACACAGGTCCCACGGCAGGTCACCGACGGCCGCGACCACCGCCATGACCGGCACCACGAGCGTCGCGGCCAGGCCCCAGGGACTCCCATCCGCCGCGGCCACTCCGCAGCCGACCACCACTCCGATGGACAGTGCGATCCATGATGCGGGCCGCCGCGCGTCGATGCCGCAGAGGCACAGCACCCCGCCGGCGTTCATCGGCGCGGCCGCACGTGTCCCTGCACCCGTGAAGGCAGGCCGAGGATCCGCAGGAAGCCCTCGGCGTCGGTCTGATCGTAGGAGGAGCCGCAGCCTTCCATCGACGCGATCGCGGCGTCGTAGAGGCTCTGCCCGCTCTGACGGCTCTTCACGAGGACGTTGCCCTTGTAGAGATTGAGTTCGACAGTTCCGGTGACGGGCTTTTGCGACTCGCGGATGAACGCCATCAGGGCGTCCATCTTCGCGACATACCAGAACCCGTAGTAGACCATCTCGGCCACCTCGGGCGAGAGCCGGTCGCGGAGGTGCACAAGGTCGCGGTCGAGCGTCATCTGCTCGACGAGCCGGTGCGCCTCGTAGAGGAGCGTCATGCCCGGGGCCTCGTAGACACCGCGGCTCTTCATGCCGACAAGCCGGTTCTCCACGATGTCCGTGCGGCCGACGCCGTTGCGGCCGCCAATGCGGTTGAGTTCGAGCACCATCTCATGCGCGGGCAGGGCCCGGCCGTTCACCCGCACCGGGACCCCCGACTCGAAGTCGAGCCGCACCAGCTCCGGGGTGTCGGGCGCGGCCTGCGGCGACACGGTCATCCCGAAGTCGACGAGGCCGAAGCCGTCGGTCGTGAGCTCCTCGAGCAGGCCCGCCTCGTAGCTCGTATGCAGGCAGTTCTCGTCGGAACTGTAGGGCTTCGCCTTCGACGCCTTCACGGGAATGTGCTTGGCTTCGCAGAACTCGATGAGCTCCTTGCGGCCGGGAAACCGCTCGCGAAACTCGGCAATCCGCCACGGCGCGAGCACCTTGATCGTGGGATCGAGCGCCTCGGCCGCCAGCTGGAAGCGGCACTGGTCGTTGCCCTTGCCGGTGGCCCCGTGCGCGTAGACGGTGGCTCCCTCGG
>JBIJCD010000147.1:0-7836 GCA_044344895.1 Pirellulales bacterium
GCGCCCCGTTCCCGATTGTGCTCACTGCCGACTGGCTGACGACGCTCGGCATGTCGAGGAACGTGGGCGTCTCGCCGTACCGCATCCGCACGATGTTGAGCAGCATCTCCTGCGAGGCGGTGTGGCTGATGCTCTTGTTGTAGTGAATCCGCGTACCCCGCATCGCCCACGAGCCCATGCATCCCGCCGCGACCATGCAGACCGCGACCGTGGCCAGCATGCCGAGGGCAGGCGGTCGCCGCACGGCAGTCGTGGCGGGTCTTCCAGTCATCGATGGCGGAGAGGCTCGGCGAACGACTCCGGGGAACAAGCCCCGGGTCCTAAAACAGCGGCGCATACCGCGGTGGATGTAGAAGGCTGCGACAGCCGCGGCAAGCCGTCCGCCGCCCCGGATGACGGCGCCCGACGCCGCCCGCCCTCCCGCGATCGCCCAGCTTGCCTCGCATGCCAAGTCCGTGGTGGAAATGCCTGGAGCCGGCTAGACTTGCCCGCCACTTCGAGGAGCGCCGCATGTCGATTCTGGCCTTCGCCACGTTCGTCTTCATCGCCACGTTCCTGGCGGCGGTGCTGGGCTTCCAGCTGCAGTCCTTCCTACCTGGCCGCTACACCGACGGCGCCACGGGCGGGCAAGTCAAGGTCGTGCTCGGCATGCTGTCGATGCTGACGTCCGTCGTGCTCGGCTTCGTCACGGCGGAGGCGAAGAATTCGTTCGACGACGCCTCGAAGATCGTCGCTGACACAGCCGTGCGGCTCGTGTCGATCGACCGTGTGCTCGCCGATTTCGGCACGGAGTCAGCCGGCATCCGCAGCAAGATCAAGCAGGCGGCCGAGGAATGGATCACCAGCATCAACTCGAATGCTGGCGATCGCAGCGCCGATCTACAGGTGGTGCAACGTGGCGATGAACTCGAGAACCTGCATGACGAGATCAAGGCCCTGAAAACCTCGTCGGATGCCCTCGCGAAAGATCAGGCCAGGGCGATCGACCTGGCGGCCGGCATCCTCCACGACCGCTGGGTCCTCGCGACCGACAGGGCGGCCTCCACTCCAAGCATTTTCCTGTTCGTCGTGCTCGCCTGGCTGGCGCTGGAGTTCTTCATCTTCGGGCTCTTCGCCTCCCGCAACGTGCTGGTCGCCGGGACGACCTTCTTCGCCGCGCTGACCGTGGCCAGCGCGATCTTCCTGGTGCTCGACCTGGAGGGACCGATGTCGGGGCCGATGCGAGTCTCGACCAAGGCGCTCGAGCGTGCCGTCGCCATCATGGGGCACTGACGACAGCTCGCCCGGCGTCCTGATGAACTCTCCATGCTCGAGTCCGTCGTCTCCGCTCCTGACCGGCGACGACGAGCAACGCTATTCATTCACGGGAAGGCTGCGGTCCGACGCCCTGATCCACACGCTGACGTCCGATTGACACCGGTGCGCCGTCAATTCCACTACCGGTCAGCAGGGCCCGCAGCCGGAACACCGCCGCCAACGGGGCGGCAGTCTGGGCAAGCCCTAACGGCTGTGGCGGCTGCACTGCCGCGCCGCGCGGAAGAGTGCCGATAATTCGGATGATCCGGCCTGCCTGCATGGTGGCCCGGCGGAGCCATTTCATGCGCCAACGGAGCGTTCGCGTCCACCCAGCGGCGCTCGTGCTCGCCGCGGTGTGGCCGGGGCTGACGGCCGTCGCCATCGACTACTCGGCCCCTGAAGAAGTCTACGAGCTGCGGGCCCGCGATCCGCAGCAGTCGATCGAGATGCCCCGCCGTTTCCTCTGGCCGAACTGGCAGGAGACGCACCGGGCCTCACTCTACGGCTGGGTCGACTGCGGCCTCGGCGCGAACACGCTGGGCGGCGACTTCAACGGCCCGATCGGCCCGCAGGACCGCAACTGGCAGGCGATGATGAACCAGCTCTACCTCGTCGGCGAGCGGACGCTCGACACGCAGGACGGCGGCTGGGGCTGGGGTGCCCGGGTCGACCTGCTCTACGGGACCGACACGTGGACCACCACCGCCCGCGGCCTCGACGCCTATCTCTACAACCAGGTCGACAACGCCGGGACGCCCCGCTGGGACTCGAGCCGCTACTACGCCCTCTCCATGCCCCAGGTCTACGCCGAGGTGGGCGTGGGCGACGTCTCGGTGCGCATCGGCCACTTCTACACGCCGCTGGGCTACGATGTGGTGCCGGCCGTGGGCAACTTCTTCTACAGCCACTCCTACACGTTTTTCTACGGCACGCCCAACACCCACACCGGCGTGCTCGCCACCTGGGAGCCGGAGGATGGAATCCGCCTCACGAGCGGCATCACCAACGGCTGGGACAACTTCACCGATGGCGTGCCCGCGGTCGCCAACCCGGGCTATCCGGGAGCCTCCAGCAACCTCGCCTACCTCGGCAGCTTCACGTTCGCCTCCGCTGACGGCAGGCAGTTGCTCTCGATCGCCGTCTCCAGCGGCAACGAATACACCCCCGTCGTCGATCCCGCGATAGCGCCGGGAACCGTCCTCGTCGGCAACCGTTCGATGCTCACGACGTACTGGATAACCGAGTTCGCCGACCGGTGGACCTATGTCATCGAGGGCTCGACCGCCTGGCAATTCAACGCCGACACGGGCCTCGAGAACTCCGGCCAGCTCCCCGGCCTCGCCCAGTGGTACGGCATCTGCCAGTACCTCTACCACGGGCTCTCCGACAGCCTTTCGGCGGGCACCCGCTTCGAGTGGTTCCGCGACAACAACGGCTCCCGCGTCGCCTATCCGGGCCGCGACGCGGCCACGAACACCCTGCCCTACGCCAGCGGATTTGCCGGCAACTTCTGGGGTGCGACGCTTGGCCTCAACTGGACGCCGACACCCAACTGGATCATGCGGCCGGAACTGCGGTACGACTGGTACACGCCCGACGGCTACGGCACGGGCGCCCTACCGTTCGGCCCGATCACCACGCGGCCCGACGGCCTCGTCACCGGCAACGCATACGGCCAGTGGTACCTCGGCTGCGACGTGATCATGCAGTTCTAGAGCGTTGTCGAGGGCCGCGGGCCGCCCGATCAGGGCCGTCGTCCGCGAGCGGCGGGAGCCCGGCCGCCTACGGTGCTGCCGGCTTCACGAACCCGTCGAACCACGGCTTCAGGCGGCCGGATCGACGGGCGCACTGACCGTGGCGGCGGCGGTGACCGGAACCTGCAGCGACTCGAGGCGGCGGAGAAACTGCATCGTCGACCAGCCGCCCTGCGACCAGCCGAACAGGACGGCCTGCGGCGTCCGCTGACCGAGCGACTCGAGCACGGCCCGAGACGCGCGGAGGTGGTCGAGCATCGCCTGCACGGTGCTTTGCGGCACGATGAAGCTGTTGGGCGCCCGGGCAGCGCCGCCCCCCACCCGCGAGTCGCCCAGCCCGAGCCGCACGCATACCGCGCCGGCTGGCAGACCGCCCGCGCCCTCCCGCGGCCGTCGGCGGTCACTCCCGGGCCGCATCGACCCCGTCGTCGCGGATTCCCGGGCCGTAGGCCGGTTCCTTCTCGTCGCCGTCGCCCTCGCGGGTGTGGTCCAGGCCGCGAACGGGCCGCCGCGTGTAGAGCGGACCGGCGATCGCGATCGGCCGGATGTCGAGGTGGATGTTGAGCACCGTGTAGTCCTCGCCGCCGAAGCTCTCCGTATACCAGCCGCGGCTGTCGGGACCGCGGTAGAACCGGAACTCGAAGCCTTCGGCCGGCTGATGGCGGGCGTCGGCGCCGCTGAACGCCAAACCGATCGCCTCAGGCTCCTCGTTGTCGATGAGCCGCCCCATCAGGTCTGAGACCGTGGCGTTGCCGAGCACGTCGGTGTAGACCATGCGGTGGTCGTAGTAGGGATCGAAGTCGGCGGCGTTGGGGTCGAGCGCCGTCTCGTCCATCTTCTCCGGGGCCGGCGTCACCTCGAGCGTCTTCAGGTCGATGGCGTCGCCGCGGTCGAGGTAGCTGAGCACGACGTTGCTCACGTTGAAGCCCTCCACGTCGTCGTCAGACTCGGCCGCGGAGGCGTCCATGATGAGCACCCCCTTGTAGCCGATCACCGTGGCGCGGCGGCCGCCGCGCACGACGAGCGCCGTATTCTCGTCGACGCCGATGCCGTAAGGGATGTCCTGCGACCGCATCGCCACCAGCGCCCGGGCGAACCGGCCTCGCACCAGGCAGTGCTGCTCGACGAACCAGTCGGGGTCGAGAAAGCCCAGCCCGTGGTCGAGCTCGCGGCCCAACCGCACGCCGTTGCGCAGAATCTGCAGAGGCGCAGGGGCGTCACGATACATGACGTGGCCCATGATGGCGGCGCCGGCGCTCGTGCCGGCGATCACGCCGCCGGCGGCATAGAGCTCGCGGATGGCCGCGAGCATCGGCGTCTCCTGCTTGTCGCCGTCGAGCAGGGCGTCGACGATCTTGCCCTGGGCCCCGCCCACGAAATAGACCCCCTTCGAGCCGCGGATCATGTCGACCAGTTCCGGATCGAAGACCGCCTCGTGGACGGCGCGGTCGGTGTCGTTCCAGGCGACGGGCACGACCCGGGCCTCGGCGCCGCCGCGCTCGAAGGCCTGCACCACCTGCTCGCAGAGCTTGCCAACCCGCCGCCCGCCGGCCGTGGGCAGGATGGCGATCGTGGAGCCCTCGCCGCCGGCGAGGTCGACGATCGCATCCCACAGCTCCCTGTCGCGGAACCGTTCGGAGCCGCCGATGATCACGAGCGACCCGAGCGGCTCGCCGCCGGACCGATCAGCTGCCGCAGCGCAGGCCGCCGCCGCGACGGCGACGAGGAACGCGAGCGAACGGATGGCCTTCATGGAAACGTCCTGCGGGTGCGGCCGCCGGCCGCGGTGCACCGGCACGGCCCGCCGCCCCACCTGCATCCTACACCGGCAGCCGACGTGAAATTCCGGTCAGCGCACCGGCGGCAGGCCCGCCGGCCGCTTGTCGGCCATTGCCTCGCTCGTGCGGGCCGGATCACCCGGCGCCCGCGGCGAGGCCTCGGCGGGCGCGTAGACGTAGGGCTGGGTCAGGTCGACGCCGCCGGCCGGTGCGTCAGCCTCGTCGCGCGAGTCGTCCGGCCACCAGCCCCATTTCGTCTTCTTGAGCTTGTGGCCCGCGAACTCCGGCGCGTCGTGGATCTCCCCGTCCTGGAAGGGCCCCGCCCCGAACAGCCATCGGTCGCGCACGTGGCTGGCCATGTTCTCCATGCCGCTTTGCCAGACGGCCCGGCCCGACTCCCGCTCGTAGGCATGGACGCTCAGCTTGGCGACGCCGCGCTGCTCCGAGCGCTTGGCGATGCCCACGTCGGGGGTCGTGATCTCGTTGCCCTTGATCGACACGGTCGTTCCGGGCACGCCCAGCACGAGGTCGCTCCGGTCGGTGCCGATGGCGCCGGCGCGGGCTTCGACGATCACTTCGGCATCCTCGGCCTTGTCGGCCAGCAGGCAGCCGCTGGCCAGCAGCTGGTGCCGCAGCGTGCTCACCAGATATTTTCCGTCGCTCACGTCGTCCATGAACGCCGCGTCGAGAAACACCCGGCGGCCGGCGAGCGGGCGGCAGTCGACCTGGGCGACGGCACGCTCGATCGCCGACGACGTCATCAGCTGTTCGGTCGCCGTGCGCTTCGAATCGCTGGTCCGCGTCACGCCGCAGCCGGTCCCCAGCACCACGAGGGCCGCCAGCACCGTGCAGCCGGCGCAGTGCGGCATCCGCCGCGGGGGCCACGGCGGCGGGAGCCGCGTCGGGATCGGGGCACTGGACACGGCAACAACTCCTGCGGGGCCGAGGACCGTAGCAGGCCGCAGATGGGGCCACCAGCGTGTTTTCCCCGTGATTTCTCGCTGGCACCGGACCGCGCGGGTCGCCATGATCCCGGCCCCGTGGTCACCGCTCCGGTGCCATCGGCACCTTCCTTCGTCCCGCCGCGAGCCGCGCATGGATGCGAGCAGCCTTCCGCCCCTCGGCATCTCGGCCATCGCGTTGCACCAGCCGGCCTGGGAGCTGGAGAACGGCTGGTTCGGCGACACGATGCCCCGCAAGTTCGCCCATCACACCGGGATCGAGGCCCGCGGCATCTCCCTCGACAACGAGGTGACGATGGGGCTGCATGCAGTCCGCCGGCTCCAGCGGGAGACGGGCTGCGACCTGGCCGCCTGCCGCGGCCTCGTCTTCGTCTCCCCGTCGTTCATCCCCGCGTCGGTGGCCCGGCGGCATCTCGATCCCGCCCAGGTGGCGAACGAGCGGCCCGGCCGCGCCGCCCGCCAGCTGGCCCGCGGCCTCGGCATGCGCCGGTGCCGAACGATCGGGCTCAACTGGTTCTGCTGCGGCTACAGCCGGGCGCTGTCGCTCGTCTGCCAGCGCTGGGCGCCGCGGCTCGACCTGCGCCGTGACGAATACCTGCTCGTGGTCGCCGCCAGCCGCATCAGCCGCATCACCGACTACGACTGCAGCCAGACCGCCGGACTGTTCGGCGACATGGCCTCGGCCACGCTCATCGCGCCGCCGACCAGCCGCCGCCATCCGGTGCACTTCGAGATCGTTCACGCGGCCGCCGAGAAGCGGCCGGCCGAGCGGCCGACCTTCGACTTCCACGTCCGGCCCGGGGTGCCGGTGCCCCTGCCCGACGGCGGCCGGACGCGCGCCGATCGGCGGCTCGTGTATTCGCTCGACGGCATGGCGATCGCCGAGATCGCGCCGCGGGCGATGTCGGCGGCCGTGGCCGATGCGCTCGCCGCCGTGGGCCTGCCCGGCAACGCGGTGAACTTCGTGGTGCCGCACCAGGCGGGCACGGGCATCGTGCGGTTCACCGCCATGAAGCTCGAGGAGCACGGCGTCCACGGCGAGCTCGTCAACGGCCTCACACGCCGCACCGGCAACGTCAGCGCCTGCTCGATCCCGCACGCGCTGCGGCAGACCTGGCCGCGGCTGGCGGGACTGATCGCGTGCCCCACCGCTGCCGTCGGCAGCCCCGGCAGGCCCGAGGTGCTGCAGGGTTGCATTCTGCTGCGGGCCACAGCGCTGCACGAGCGGCAGGCGACCGCCGTGGCCTGACGGCGGCGTCAGTCAGGGGGCGGCGGGACGGCGTCACCGCTCACGCGGCCCGGCCGGGCGACCGCGTGGACGAGCGTGCTCGCGAGGATCAGCAGGCCCCCGACGACGGTCAGCGGGCCGGGACGCTCGCCGAGCACGAGCAGCGTCCAGACCGGGTTGACCGCCGGCTCGACGAGCACGAGCGCCGCCGACTCGAACGCCGGCACGTGCCGCATGCCCCAGTTGAGGAACACGTAGGCCAGCCCCACCTGGACGATGCCGAGGTAGAGGATCGCGACGAGATCGTGGCGGCCGACCGGCTCCAGCGGCAGCATCCCGGGCAGCGATACGACGAACGCCAGCAGGTTACCGACGGTCACGACCGGCAGCGAGCTGCCCCCCTCCCGCCGCGACGCATCGCGCAGGGCGATCACGGTCAGCGCCCAGGTGAGGCCGCTGGCGGCGGCCAGCGCGTTGCCCAGCGGCGGATTCGTCGCCAAGCTCGTCGCCGCCGAGGAGTCGAGAAACGAGCAGGCCATCCCGGCGGCCATCACCGCCCCCAGCGCGTAGTCCCGCGGACGATTCCTCTCCCCGAGGAGGGGCGGGCCGATCAGCAGGAGCCACAACGGCGCCGTCGCCTGCAGGAAGATCGCGTTGGCCGAGCTGGTGAGCTTATTGGCCAGTACGAAGAGCACGAGCGTGGCGGCGTAGGCGACGCCCGCCAGCCAGGTCCGCGGCGAACCGATCCGCCGCGACTCCGGCAGGAGCATGGAGAGCACGGCCGCCGCTGTGAGCGACCGCAGGCCGGCGATCTCCCA
>JBIJCD010000139.1:0-8213 GCA_044344895.1 Pirellulales bacterium
CGCCGGATCGCGCTGAAGGTGTCGGCCTGCACCGGCGCCGAGGGGCGGACACTGGCCCGGCTCGACCATCCGCACATCGTCAGCGTCTACGCCGAAACGCTGCGGGACGGCCTGCGGCTGCTCTGCATGCAGTACGTGCCGTCGCTGCCGCTCGACGACCTGCTGCGGATGCTGTGCGAGCGGTCGCGGGCGTGGACGGGCGGCGACCTGCTCTCCGCGATCGACCGTTCGCACGCCGTGGCGGCCGAGTTCGACCCCGCGCAGCTGGCCGACCGCCAGGAGCTCGCCGGACTCGACCACGTCGACGCCGTCTGCTTCATCGGCAGCCGGCTGGCCGATGCGCTCGGCCACGCGCACCGTCAGGGCGTGCTCCATCGCGACATCAAGGCGGGCAACGTGCTTGTCAGCCAGTACGGCCGGCCGCTGCTGGTCGACTTCAACATGGCCGAGCTGCGGGCGGCGGCGGATGGCGGCTCGATGTTCGGCGGCACCGTGCCCTACATGGCGCCGGAGCACCTCGACGCCTTCAACCCCGCCGAGCCGGCGTCGGCGGCGGAGGTTACCGACCGTGCCGACCAGTACTCGCTGGGCGTGCTCGTGTACGAGCTGGCCACCGGGCGGCTGCCGTTCGCCCCGCCGCCGGATTCCCGGCCGCTGCCGGAGCTGCTGCGGCAGATGGCCGCCGACCGTCGTGCACCGGCGGGCATCTGGGACGACCCGCTGTGGCGGGAGGAGCCCGGAGTGGCGGCGGTGCTCGCCCGGGCGCTCGCCCCCCGGCCCGAGGACCGCTGGCCCTCGGCCGACGCGTTCGCGGCGGCGCTCCGCGACACGATCGACCTGCGGCGGACGCTCGCCGCCGCCCGCCGCACGAACCCGCTGCCGCGCTGGTGCACGTCGCACCCGTTCGCGACGCTCGTCGCGGCGGGCGTGCTGCCGAACCTGGCCGGCAGCGCCGTGAACATTCCCTACAACCTGCTGCGGATCGTGCCTGCCGAGCACGAGCCGACGTTCTTCAGCCTGGTCAACGCCTACAACCTCCTCGTCTATCCCATCTGCATGGCGATCCTGTGGATGGTGGTCGCGCCGGTGCACCGCCGGTGGCGGCGGCTGGGCGCCTGCGGTCCGGCGGAGATGCGCGACCTGCGCGAGCGGGTCGTCCGCTGGCCCCGCTGGGCCGCCCGGATCGCGGTGGTCGGCTGGTTGCCGGCGACGCTCTTCTTCCCGATCATGCTCCACTGTTGCGACTGCGGCCTGGAGTGGTCGCGGCTGTTTCACTTCCTCGTCTCGATCGGGATCTCCGGGATGATCGCGCTGACGTATTCGATGCTGCTGGTGGCCTGCCTGGTGGCCTGGGTTTTCTATCCGGCGCTGTGGCGAGATCCGACCGGATTCCGGGAGCGGGCGGCTCGGGACGTCGCGGCCGTGCTTGCGCCCTTGAAGGTGCTGCCCTTCCTGGCCGGGGCGATTCCGCTGGTGGCGGCGATCCTGATGGTCAGCGCCAGCCCGCGGTCGTTCGCGGAGGGTGAATACGAGGCGTTTCGGCTGCTCACCACGGCGCTCATCGCCGGCGGCATGGCCGGCTTCCAGTTCGCCGTGCTGGCGACCACGAGCGCCCGTTCGGCGCTGTCCGTCTTCCTGCCCGTCGTCGGCACGGCCGCGACCGGTCCGGGGGCGGGCGGCGGGCCGGGTCCGGCCGCCGTCGGCCGCGCGGTCGCTCTGGCTGCCCTCATCTGGCTGTCGTCCGGCGCACCGGCGGTCGCCGCCGAATGGCACGTCTCGAAGCAGGGTGACGACGCCTGGTCGGGCCGATTGGCGGCGCCGAACGCCGATCGCACCGACGGGCCGCTGGCCACGCCGGAGCGGGCCCGCGACGTCGTTCGGGCTGCGAGAAAGGCCGGCCTCGACGAGCCGGTCACGGTCTGGGTGCATGCCGGCCGGTACGAACTGCCACGGACGCTCGAATTCTCAAAGGAGGACTCGGGCACGGCCGAGAAGCCTGTCGTGTGGCGGGCGTTCGGCGACGCGAAGCCGGTGGTGGTCGGCGGTGTGGCCGTGACGGGCTGGCGGCCGGTGGCCGACGACGCCCGTACCGGCGGCCGCCTGCTCGTGGCCGATCTCGCCGCCCAGGGGCTCGGCAAGGCGGCGTTCACGCAGCTGGTGTCGGGCGATCGCCGGCAGCCCAAGGCCCGTTGGCCAGACTTCGATCACGCGAATCCCTACGGCGGCGGCTGGGCCTACGTCGACGGCGCGATCGTGTCGATGTACGCCGAGGTGCCGGGCGAGGACAAACGCACGCTCGTGCTGAAGCCGGGCGACGCCCGCGGGTGGGCCCGGCCCGCGGACGGCGAGGTGTTTATCTTTCCCCGCTACAACTGGTGGAACAACGTCGTCCGCATCGAGCGGTTCGACGCCGCCGCCCGGCGGATCACCCTGGCGGCGGACTGCTCGTATGCGATCCGTCCGGGCGACCGCTACTACGTGCAGGGGCTGCGGGAGGAGCTCGACGCCCCCGGCGAGTGGTATCACGACCGCGAGGCCGGCCGGCTCTTCCACCTGCCCGCGGCCGATGCCGACGCCGCCGCACCCGACGTCGTCGTGCCGACGCTCGCGACGATCATCGCGATCCAGCCCGACACCGCCCACCTGACGATCCGTGGCCTGACGCTCGAGTGCTGCGAGGGCACGGCGGTCCGGCTCGCGAACGCCCGGCACTGCAGTGTCGCCGGTTGCACGATCAGGAACGTCGGCAACTACTCCGGCAGCGGCGTCTCCGTCTCCGGCCGTGACAACGCCGTCGTGGGCTGCGACATCTCCCACACCGGCTCGCACGGCATCGCGATCGACGGCGGCGACCGCCGCACCCTCACCGCCGCGAACAACCGGGCCGAGAACAACTACATCCACCACACCGGCGTCTTCTACAAGCAGGGAGTTGGTATCTCGTTGACGGGCGTCGGCAACCGGGCGGCACATAACCTGATCCACGACTGCCCGCGGATGGGGATCATGTTTTCGGGCAACGACCTGGCGATCGAGTTCAACCACATCCGACACGTGAACCTGGAGACGGAGGACACTGGCGCCGTCTACACCGGCGGCCGCGACTGGATCTCCTCCCGCGGCAGCGTGATCCGCCACAACTTCTTCCACGACATCCTGGGCTTCGGCCGCGAGGGGCAGAAGTGGGTGAGCCCGCACTTTGCCTGGGGCGTCTACCTCGACGACAACGCCGGCGGCGTCGATGTGATCGGCAACATCGTGGCCCGCTGCCAGCGGGCGGGCATCCACCTGCACAACGGCCGCGACAATCTGATCGAGAACAACGTCTTCGTCGACTGCGGCACGCAGCAGATCGAATACAGCGGCTGGAAGGGGGACCACCCGTTCTGGACGAGCCACTTCGACTCGATGGTGAAGGGCTACGAGAGCGTGGCCGGGGAGCCGGCCTGGCAGCGGATGCGGAACATGAAGACGCACCCCCGCGACGCCGTCCTGCCCGACGGCCTCGTCATGACGGGCAACGAGTTCCGGCGGAACGTCGTCGACTACCGCGATCCGAAGGCGAAGCTCTTCCGATTCTCGAACGTGCCCTTTGGCCACTATGCGTCGGACGACAACGTCGTCTGGCACCACGGCCTGCCGCTCGACACCGGACAGCAGGCCTTCGGCGGGCCGATCGCGAACGTGCCAATCGACAACGCCGGTTTCGAGACGGGCAAGGACGACGGGATGCCCGACGGCTGGCGGTGGCAGATCAAGCCTGTCGAAGCCACGGCCGAGCGGACTGGCGGAGAGGCGGGCGGCAACGTGCTGCGGATCGGGGCCGGCACCGCGAAGGATGCCGCCGGCAAGGAGGCGACGGCCCAGGTGACCTCGAGCGAGTTCGTGATCGTTCCGGGAAAGGCCTACCGGCTGGCCGCGACAATGAAGGCCGACAGGCCGGGTGTCGCCGCCGCGCTGATGGTGCAGTCGTACGTGGCCAACGTCTTCTTCTGGGCCAGCCGTCCGCACGACCTGACGCTGACTGGCGAATGGAAACCTGTGGAGTTCGCGTTTCGCGTACCGGCGGCGGGCGAGCCGGGGCACCATGCGCAGCTGCGCCAGGCGCGCGTGCGGATCGACGTGGCCGGGGCCGACGCGACCTGTTTCGTCGACGACGTTCGGCTCGACGAGGTGGAGCAGCTCGACGGCTGGGCGGCGTGGCGGAAGCTCGGCTTCGACGCGAGGTCGGTGGCGGCCGATCCGCTCTTCGTGAACCGCGACGGCGACGACTTCCGGCTGCGGCCCGACTCTCCGGCGCTCAAGCTCGGATTCCAGCCGATCCCGGTCGACAAGATCGGTCCCTACCGCGACGAGCTACGGGCGACGTGGCCGATCGTCGAGGCGGAGGGAGCCCGCGAGAAGCCGCTCCGCTGAACGAAGACACCGCGACTATTCACGAAGCACCGCCACGGATGGTAGCGAAGGCCGGCGGGCTCACGGTGCGGTGAGTCGACAGCCCATCGCCTTTCCACCGCATTCCACGTCGGTGATCTGCGGCCTCTGCCAGCTTGCGGTGTTGGAAGGAATCAGCCGGCGGAGCAGCGCGGTGGTGTATCGCGGCCTGAGATCGCGCGCCACGAGACAGGGAGATTCCCCCGGCTGCAGGGCAAGGGGGTGCATTCCCGCGGTTGACTCATGGAGGCGTCGGCGGGTGGCCGCGATAGTCGGACGCGGTGCGCTTCCACACGCTCGACCTCGTTCCTCCCATCCCGGAGCCGTCCATGATTTTCGCCCCGTCTTCGTCCACCGCGTCTGGAACGGCTGCGGGGCGAGTCCGCGGCTTCACGCTCGTCGAGCTGCTCGTGGTGATCGCGATCATCGGCGTGCTGGTGGGCCTGCTGCTGCCGGCCGTGCAGTCGGCCCGGGAGTCGGCCCGCCGCTCGAGCTGCCAGAACAACCTCAAGCAGCTCGGCCTGGCCCTGCAGGGCTACGCGGGCGCGAAGTCGGCCCTGCCGCCGTCGGTCTGGGACAGCGTGCCGCAGGCCAACACCGCCGGCGACGCGGCCAACAACATCCCGGGCGTCGGCGCCGTGGCCCTGTCGCTGCCCTACATGGAGCAGGCCGACATCTACCAGGAGCTGCAGACGGCCTGCTCCAACTGGACCGTCAACTGGCAGAATACGGCCAGCGGCACGACAGTGGCGCAGAAGCGGATCCCGTCGCTCAACTGCCCGTCGAACGAAAACCCTGCCGACATGAGCCGCGGGTTCGGCCGCACGAACTACATCCCCAACGCGGGCACGGCGGCCTACGTCGCGTATCCGGGCCAGTCGGGGCCGTTCAACGTCTTCGAGAAGTCGGCCCGCACGAAGCTGGCCGACATCCGCGACGGGCTCTCCAAGACGCTCCTCTTCGTGGAACGGTCGAACACCGTCGAGCTCGCGCCCGTCGCCAGCTGCGGCGGCACGGCCTGCGACTGGTCGGCCGGCCCATGGGTGGGCGGCCGTCTGACAGGGGCGGCGGCCGGCTGGCACTCCGGGCTGAATCCCACCGACGTCGAGTCGTATGGCGGCGGCAATGCCACCTATCTCATCAACCGCTCCGACCAGAGCTGGGGCGACGACTGGGGCAGTGCGAGCCCGCACACGTCGGGGCTCTTCGCGGTTTACTGCGACGGCGCCGTCACGTTCGTGTCGGAGGCCGTTTCGATGACGACCTACGGCTATCTGCGGAACATGAAGGACGGCCAGACCTTCAGCCCCGACTCGTTCTGAGACCGGTTCAGATGGCTCCCCGCCGCCCCTCAGGAGGGTGGGCGTCTAGTGCGCATCCCGGTTTGGTGGAGCGACGGCTTCGGGGCGGCAAAAGTCTCGTCGCGTGGGCCGCGGCGGCCCAAAGCTCCTCGAGCGTTCGCCGACCCCTCGCCTCCGTCTCCAGGTTTGCCAAGTCGTCGCTCCAGCTCAACCAGATGCGCTCGAGCGGCCGATCCACGGGATGCGGGCTTTCTGGCCCGCAGCGCCGGCGGGCTAAAGAGTGGGCCCGTGGCTGACGGCGGATTCGCCTGCGGGCCCGATTTTTCCCCGGCGTGTGGGTAGCAGGCCGCTTCGGGCTCCTTCGCGGCTGCCGCTGAACCGGGCGGCCTGTGCCAGGCGGTGCGTTGGCAGGGATCGCCGTTGGCTCACCGTGAAATTGCGGCGTTCGAAAAGCCGCGATACACTCGTATCGGGTCGGGGCGGAAGATCCCTCACGCGGACCGCGGTCATACTTGATTTTCCGACAGCTACGTCTGTCTGCCGTCATTTCCTTCTCAATCATCTGGGGTGCTTCATGGTCATGCCTTGGATTCATGTTCAACCCGCCTCGTGGCGGCGCGGCTTCACGCTGGTGGAGCTCCTCGTTGTGATCGCGATCATCGGCGTGCTGGTCGGCCTGCTGCTGCCGGCCGTGCAGGCGGCCCGCGAGAGCGCCAGGCGGTCGAGCTGCCAGAACAACCTCAAGCAGGTCGGCCTGGGTCTGCAGAACTACGCGAATGCCAAGTCGGCGCTGCCGCCCTCCGTTTGGGACAACAAGCCATCGAACACGGCCACAGCCACCGGAGCCAGCGTCGCCGCCGACAACATCCCCGGCATCGCCTGGTCGGCCCTGATCCTGCCCTACATGGAGCAGGCCGACATCTACAACGATCTGCAGACCGCCTGCTCGAACTGGAAGGTGCACTGGCAGAGCACAGCGAGCGGTTCGTCGGTGGCCCAGCGGCGGATCGGGCCATACAACTGCGTGTCGAACGAGAATCCGCTACAGGCGAACACCGCCCGGGGCTCGTTCGGCATGAACCACTATGCCGCCAATTCCGGCAACTCCGCGTACTGCAACCCGGGCCCGTGCGGCGTCATGAACGTGTTCGACCAGCCGCAGCGGGTGAAGTTCGCCGACATCCGCGACGGCCTGAGCAAGACGCTGGCGGTGGTGGAGCGGTCGAGCACGCCGGAGTTGTTGAACGTGTCGACGAGCTGCGGCGGCACGACCTGCGGCTGGAACGGCACGATCTGGGTGGGGGGCAGGCTCGTCGGCGCCCAGCTCTGGAACTCGGGCGTCGAGGCGACCGACGTCGAGAGCTACGGCGGCAACAACACCACCTACCTCATCAACCGCTCCGATCAGACGTGGGGCGTGAGCTGGGGCAACAGCAGCCCGCACGGGCAGGGACTGTTTGCGCTCTACTGCGACGGCGCCGTCACGTTCCTCTCGGAGTCGATCGACCCGCCGACCTATGGCTGGCTCCGTGCCCCGCGCGACGGCCGGTCGTTCAGTCTCGAATGATGCCGCACGGCTCTTCGTCGCTTTTGCACGCATCGGGGCCGCGGGCGTATTTCGCTCGCGGCCCCGGCTTTTTCTGGCTCGCCATCGCTGTCGATGTGCCGTTGAATTGCCGCGACGAAACACTTGCGCTACAGTAGATGCTGGGCGGGGTGGAAGGTCCCTCGCTCAGGTGTTCGTCTGCTCATTCCGTACGGTCCATCTTCGCGGCCATCATTTCTCATCATCATTTCAGGCATCGGAGGTCCGCCATGTCTCGGATTCGTGTTCCGGCCGACGCGCTGCGGCGGCGAGGCTTCACGCTGGTGGAGCTCCTCGTCGTGATCGCGATCATCGGCGTGCTCGTCGGCCTGCTCCTGCCGGCCGTGCAGGCGGCCCGCGAGAGCGCCCGCAGATCGAGCTGCCAAAACAACCTCAAGCAGATGGGGCTGGGGCTGCAGAACTACGCGGACGCGAAGCAGGCCCTCCCCCCTTCGATCTGGGACAGCAATCCCACGGCCAACACCGCTGTCGATGATGCCAACAACTTTCCCGGCATCGGCTGGGCGGCCCTGATCCTGCCCTTCGCGGAGCAGGCCGATATCTACAACGATCTGCAGACGGCATGCACGACGGGCACCGGCGGCCGCTGGTCGACCCACTGGCATGCGACGGCGAGTGGATCTGCGGTGGCGCAGCGGCGGATCGGCTTCTACAACTGCCCATCGAACGAAAATCCCGCCACGGCTGGCCGGTCGGGTTTCGGCAAGCTGAATTACGGCTGCAACTCGGGCACCGCCGCGTACCCTGGGTTTCCCAACATGTCCGGCGTGATGAACGTCTTCAACCAGCCGCAGCGGATGAAGTTCGCCGACATCCGCGACGGCCTGAGCAAGACGGTGGCCGTCGTGGAATACTCGAGCACGCCGGAGCTG
>JBIJCD010000140.1:0-8210 GCA_044344895.1 Pirellulales bacterium
CGGTCTTGCCGCCGATCGCGCTGTCCACCTGGGCGACGAGCGTCGTGGGCACGTGCCAGACCGCCAGCCCGCGGTTGAACGTGGCCGCCGCGAAGCCGGTGAGGTCGCCGACCACGCCGCCGCCGATGCCGACGACATGCGCCTGGCGGTCCAGCTTCAGGCGGGCCATCTCGTCCCAGAGCCGCTCGAGCTGCGCGACCGATTTCGACGCTTCTCCGCTGGGAATCGTCACCGTGGCAATGTCGATGCCCGCGGCCGTCAGTCCGGCGGCGACCGGCCGTCCGTGGGTCGCGGATACCGCGGCATCGGCGACGACGAGCGCCCGTCGGCCGCCGGTCGACTCGACCATCCGGCCCAGACTCTCGAGCAGGCCGGCCCCGACGACGATGTCGTAGGAACGGTCGACGGCGGTGCCGGCGGGGAGGCTGACGCGGATGGTGGCGGGGGCGATTGGCACGAGCGAACCGACGAGCCGATCGGGGAACGGAGCGATGATGCGGCGGCGTTCGCGGCGGTGCTGCGGGCCCATCCGCCGCACCGCGGCGGGCCGACCGCGGTCGTCAGGAGACGCTGACCCGGTCGAGGTCGGCGGATGTCACGGTGATGACGCGGGCGAAGCCTGTATGCTGCCGCACGTAGTCGAGGTCGGCGGCCTCCTGCGGGGCCGCATGCAGGAGCGCCTCGACCCGCGCCTTGTCGGCATCCGACCAGTCTTCATACTCGGCAGGCCAAAGGGTGTGGTTCTCGACGACGAGCGCTTCGCGGTAGGGATCGTAGGCGTTGGGCATGCGTGCTTCTCGGGGGGGCGATCAAGGCGGCGGGGCACGGTCCGCTGCCACCGCGGCCTTCCGAGTATACAGTGCTTCCGCCCTCACGATGGCGGCCCTCCGGAGCGTGCAGCGATGTCACGATCGACGGTTTCCGCGGTGAACGTTCCGGCGGCGTCCCACCGCGGCTCCTGGCTGGTCGCGGGCCTGCTGGCGCTGGGCGTGGCGGCGGCCTTGGTGGGCGTCTGGTTTCAGCGGGAGCAGACCCGGCAGTGCCTCGGCTTCTACGGCCCGGCGGCCGCCCGCAGGATCACCTCCGCGGCTGACGTCGAACTGCTCGTCGTGCGGCCCGGCCGTGGCCCGCGCAGCCTGAAGGTCGTGTCGCGGCGCGATGTGTCGCGGGCTGCTGGCCTGGTGCACCTGCGGCGGGGGCTGGTCGAGGACGCCAACTTCACCTGGCCGGCGGGTGTGACGGACCGGGCGGACGCAGGGCGGCGGCCGCCGCCCGCCGCGCCGCGGACGCTCGAGGCGTGGGACACGGCGCTCGTGTTTCGGGATCAGGCGGATGGCGGGGAGACGACGCTCGTCATCGACTTCGACGCCCCCACCGGCGCGCTGACGGTGGTCGGTCAGCCGGGCCGGATCGGTCTCGGGAGGATCGGTCCCGGCCTGGAAAAATGGATCCGCGGCCAGCTGCATCCGTAGACCGGATCCGGCGCAGCAGCCGGCCAGGGCCATCCGCAGCGAACTGAGCCGGAGTCGGCCGCCGCCGGGATCGACCGGGAAAACGGCGTGAAAACCGGCCTTTTTCGCCGGCCGGGTCGACGCCTATGCTCCCCCGCCCTCTGGGCCCCGGCGATCGCCCTGCGACTCCCGCTCGGTGCCGCGGTGGGCTGGGCACCCAAGCCCCCAGCTTGGACCCGACGGACCGTTCCCCCAGCGAGGTTTCCCATGCGCTCCATCGCGGTGGCCAATCAAAAGGGTGGCGTCGGGAAGACGACCACGTCCGTGAACCTCGCCGTGGCACTCGCGCGGATGGGCAAACGCGTCTGCCTGGTGGACCTCGATCCTCAGGCCCACGCCACGCTCCACGCGGGCGTCATGCCCGGATCGCATCCGGTCTCGGCGTACGACGTGCTCGTCGCCGGGCAGCCGCTGGCGGCGGCGCTCGTGCCGGCCGGGGAGAACCTGTGGGTGGTGCCGTCGCACATCGATCTGTCGGCAGTCGAAGTGGCGCTGGCCGGACGCAGCGGCCGCGAGGCGATCCTGCGGCAGCGGATCGAGGCGGAACCGCGGTGCGGGGCCGGGCCGCAGGCCGGGGATGACGGTCCGTTCGACTACATGCTGATGGACTGCCCGCCGTCCCTGGGGCTCTTGTCGCTCAACGCGATGGCCGCCGTCGACGAGGTGCTGCTGCCGCTCCAGCCACATTTTTTGGCCCTGCACGGCCTGAGCAAGCTGCTGGAAACCGTCGAATTGGTCGCGGAACACGTCAATCCCCGGCTGCGGCTGCTCGGCGTCGTGCTCTGCATGTACGAGGCGGGCACTCGCCTGGCCGCGGAAGTCGGCCGTGACGTGCAGTCGTTCTTCGCGTCGGCTCCGACGCAGCACGCCGCGTGGGCCGGGGCACAGGTGTTCGAAACCCGTGTCCGCCGCAACATCCGTCTGGCGGAGGCACCGAGCTTTGGCCAGTCGATCTTCGACTACGCCCCCGATTCGCACGGAGCCCTGGACTATGCGGCACTCGCCGCCGAAGTCGCTCAGGCGGCGGCGGTGCTGCGCGATCCGGTTCGGCGGGCGGCATGAGCTGCCCGCAGCGCCCGCTCCAGGATGCCGGCGTGGCCGCCTGCAACGGCGGGCTGGCCGGAAAGAGCCGGCGTGGCATGCATCTCGGGCATCCACCAGTACCGGGACTCGCAGGGATCGACGCCAGCGAGAATGCCGGTGGCGTCGTAGTCCTCGGCGGAGGCGAAGAGGCCACCGCAGGCCGATCCGGACCAGTCGCACCAGGATGCCTGGCTGGCGGGACTCGGAGGCGGCTGCATGCGGTTGCGGTCGAGCATGGTCAGGCGAAGCGGGAGGGAAGCCGAACTGGCCACAGCGGACCGCGGCGCGAAACAACGCGAGGACGGCGGTGGGGCGTGCGAGAGCGGCTGGAGTGTCTTTCGGAAGGTCGTGTCCGCGTAGGCCAATTTTCCGCGGGCAACCGTTCCGACCATGAAAGTCTGCTTTGCGTGGAGTGGATAGGCAAGAGAAAATGATCCGATTGCGTAAAACGGGGGCTTTGTGGGCTGAAAAAGCCGCTTTTTGGTACATTGCGGGAAAGGGACTGCAGCCATGAACGCGGCGACGATCAGCCATGGCCGACCACTTTGGCGGCTGGTGGGCAAACCACGAGGAACCCTTTTTATGGGGGGTCGTTCCTCGGTCGTCGGTCTCGCCGTCGGGCTGCTGCTCGGGGCGGTGGCGTGCGGGTTGGGTGCCGCTGCAACGCGGTCGGCACACGCTGCTGAATCCCCTCCCGGCGGAAAACGCAGCGGTTTTCGCCGGCTCGCTCCGAACGCGCTCACCGTGATCCCGCCGAGCACCCGCAGCGACTTCGAGGTGCTGTGGAGGCACGAGCCGCCCGAAAACGCAGCTGCCCAGGACGGAGCCGCCGTCGCCGATGCAGAGCCAGGGCAGGTGTCGACACTCGAACTCTTCGAGGTGACCCGTGGCCTCGCCGCGGAGCGGTCGTGGAAGCCCCAGCGGGCCGCCGGCAACACGACCCTCGTGGAGCGGTCGAAAGCACTCGAATTTCCGCGAGACATCTGGTGCCTCGAGTTCGCCTTCAAGCCGCTTCGCTTCATCGAAGTCGACGTGCCCGTGGCGGAATTGCGGATGCGGCGAAAGAAGGTCTGGTATCTCGTCTACCGCGTGCGCAACACCGGAGGCCGCCGCACCGTCATCGAAGCGGATGACCGCTCGCAGCGGAAGACCGAGGCGTTCGACACGCCGGTGCGGTTCATCCCGCACTTCGTCCTCGAGAGCCTCGAGGGGGTCGCCGAGGACGACGGGGAAGCGGCCTACCGCGGGTACCTCGATCGCGTCATCCCCAGCGCCCTGGGGCAGATCCGGCGCCGCGAAGACCCCAACCGCGAGCTGTTCGACAGCGCCAGCATGTGCGCCAGCGACATTCCCCCCGGTGGCGAGCGGTGGGGCGTGGCCATGTGGGAGGACGTCGACCCGCGGCTCGACTTTTTCACGATCTCGATCCGCGGCCTGACCAATGCGATCCACTGGCGGGTGAAGCGCGACGCGGCATTCGCGGGCGACACGATCCCGGCCTCGCAGATGGATCACGCGCTGGTGAGCCTGCGGCTCGACTTCTGGCGGCCCGGCGACGACCGCGACGAGGTCGAGGAGGAGATCCACGTCGGCTACGCCGGCATGTTCGAGCGGCTCGCGTTGGGCAGCCGCCTGCTGGAAGCCGTGGGGCGGCCGAACCTGGTGAAGTCGCAGCCGGCGGAAGGATTGGCCGCCCTGGGGTTGACCTGGTCCGAACTCGCCGAGGCCGCGGCGTCTGCGCCGGCCGGCAGCGACTTCGTGCCGCTGGTGACGGTCGTGCGCAAGCTCGCCGCCGTGCCCGAGCCGACGGCCCGCGGCCGGATCGTGAAGGCGGTGTTTGGCGACCTCGCGCTGGATGGGTTCGAACAGCTGTCGCGGGCCTTGGCGGGGCCCGTCGCACCGGCTCAGGATGCCGCGCGTCGCGAGCCGCTCGCCCGCATCGATCTCACCCCGGAAAAGGTGGCGGAAAAGCCGCTGGAGTCGCTGGCGACGGTGCTCGAGACGCTCGATGAGACGCCCCGCGGCGGCCCGCGACAGCGGCTGGCGGATGCCTTTTTTGGTCCGGCGGCCCCGCGCGTCCGCAGCCTGGCACGGGAGCTCTCCCTGGCATGCACGAACGCCGTGCTCGACGACCTCGAGGTCGATCGGCGGCTCATCCAGCCCGGTGACGGGCTGGCCGCGTTCGCCGCGATCCAGGAGGTTGTGAATTCCCAGAACGCGCCGCGCGATCCCGGCGAGCGTCGGCGGCTGCTGGTCGGCCTGTTCGGCCCCCGGGGCCCGGCCCTGTTCGATGCCGCGACCCGGGTCAACGAGGGCATTGACCACAGCTGGGTTTTGAGGTACGAAACAGATGTCGATGGCCCCTGAGGCCCGCGATCCGGGCCGGAAACCATCGGCTTCCGGCCCGCGGTCCTGACAGCCTTCGAGACGGCCGCGAGATGCCGATCCGGCGGTTCCCGCCAATCAGCCTCGGGTCCGTCGGTCGGTTTCCCAGCGGAACCGATCCAAAGTCCTCGGGTGCGGCCACCCACGGCTGCCGCCCAGAGGGCTCCTCAGACAAAAGCACACCAGCACACGGGAACAGCACCATGGCACACAAGAAGGGTCAGGGCTCCAGCCGCAACGGTCGCGATTCCAACGCGCAGCGTCGGGGCGTGAAGAAGTTCGGCGGCGAGCAGGTCCGCGCCGGCAACATCCTCGTGCGCCAGGTCGGCACCAAGTTCCACGCCGGCAAGAACGTCGGCATGGGCAGCGACTTCACGCTCTTCGCGCTGGTCGACGGGGTCGTCGGCTTCGACCGAGAGGGCCGCCGCATCCACGTGCTCGGCGGCTGATCGCCCCGCATGTTCGTCGACCGCGTGCAGATCGAAGTGGCGGCGGGCAACGGCGGACGGGGCTGCAAGAGCTTTCGGCGCGAGAAGTACATCCCGCTGGGCGGCCCGGACGGCGGCAACGGCGGCGATGGCGGCAGCGTGATCATGCGGGCCGAGGCCGGCGTCGATTCGCTCGCGGCGCTGGCGCACCGCAAGCAATGGCGGGCGGCGGCTGGAGAGTCAGGCGGCCCCGCTAATTGCCATGGCCGCATGGCCGAGGACCTCGTGCTGCTGGTGCCGCCGGGCACGGTCGTGATCGACGAGGGCACTGGGCTCGTCCTCAAGGATCTGGCCGCCGCCGGCGAGTCGATCGTCGCGGCCAAGGGCGGGGCAGGGGGCTGGGGCAACCTGCACTTCAAGTCGTCGACCAACCGGGCGCCCCGCGAGACCACGCCGGGCGAGAAGGGAGAGGTTCGCCACCTGCTCCTCGAGCTCAAAGTGATCGCCGACGTGGGGCTCGTCGGGAAGCCCAACGCCGGGAAGAGCACGCTGCTCTCGCGGCTCTCCCGCGCCCGTCCCGAGATCGCCGACTACGCCTTCACGACGAAGACCCCGATGCTCGGCATCGTCGCGGTGTCGCGGGATCGCAGCTTCGTGCTGGCCGACCTGCCGGGGCTGATCGAGGGGGCCCACGCGGGCATCGGCCTGGGCCACGAATTTCTGCGGCACGTCGAGCGGGCCGGAATCCTCGTCCACGTGGTCGAGCCGGCCCCGGTCGACGGCAGCGATCCGCTGGCCAATTACCGGGCGATCCGCGACGAGCTGGTCCGCTACGACGCGGCGCTCGGCGAACGGCCGGAGATCGTCGTCGTGAGCAAGAGCGAGCTGCCAGGTGCCGAGGATGTCAGGCAAGCGCTGGCGGCGGCGATCGGCCGCGACGTGATCGGCGTCAGCGCCGTGACCGGGCAGGGGCTCGACCGGCTGCTGGCCGCCGTCGTCGCGAGGCTCGACGCCCGCTGACCGTGAACGAGGCCTCCGCGCCCGCACGTTCGACACGGGGCTGGCGTGGATTGCGACACAGGGCGGTTGGCAGGAATCTCATGGCGTCGTAGTCAGTCCCCCGCCCCCGCACCCATTCCTTGCGGTGTGGGCGGGGGAAACCTACGATCTTGGCCATAAATCCAGCGACGCACTCCCGTGCGTGGACAAGGGCACTGGTTTTACCGACCCCTGTCCGCACGTGGAGGCACGCATGCGATCCGTCTTTGCCCGCCCCGCCCGTCTGTCCCGCCGTCGTGGCGTCCGTCGCCGCGAGGTGTTCTCCGCCCAGTTCGACGGCGGCCAGAGTGCGGCCGCGGCGTGCACGAGCATCCATCTGGGCTCCGACGTGCTGGAGCGGAGGATCGTGCTGACGGCGTCGGAAAGCGACTTCGTGTTCTCGCAGGGCACGATCACGGGCTACACGGGTGCCGGTGGCGTGGTCGACATCCCGTCGACGATCGGCGGGGTGCCCGTCGCGGTCATCGGCGTGAGCGCATTCGCAGACAACACGAACATTACGAGCATCGTGATCCCGGCCAGCGTCAGTGTCGTCAATGACTATGCGTTTTCCGGCATGTCGTCGCTGACCAGCGCCGCGATCGGCAATGGCGTCACGTATGTCGGCGAGGACGCGTTTTCATACAACGACGCGCTCACGAGCGTGACGATCGGCGGTGGCGTTCAGGTGATCGGCTTGGGGGCGTTTCGCTTCAACAAAAACCTGACGAGCGTGACGATTCCCGGGAGTGTCACGTTCATCGGCAGCAGGTCGTTCGACAACAATCCTTCCCTGACGAGCGTGACGATCGCCAATGCGAAGGCAGACATCAGCGACTACGCGTTCAGGGGCAACGCCAAGCTGGCGACGGTCTCGTTGGGCAACGGCGTCAAGAGCATCGGCCCCTCCGCGTTCGATGGCGCGGCCCTGACTGCCGTGACGATCCCCGGCACCGTCACGCGCATTGGCGAAAAAGCGTTTTACAACAACGCCGATCTGAAGAGCGTGACGATCGCCAATGCGAAGACAACCATCGGCGAGGCCGCGTTCTCTGACAATGATTCCTTCACGCCCTCCAAGCTAGCGACGGTGTCGCTGGGCAACGGTGTCACGAGCATCGGCGAAGGCGCCTTCGCTGGTGCCGCCCTGACGGCCGTGACGATCCCCGGCACCGTCACGAGCATCGGTAACAGCGCGTTCCAGGACAACGTCTCCCTGAAGAGCGTGACAATCGCCAATGCGAAGACAAGCATCGGCGATTCCGCGTTCGCTTCCAACTCCAAGCTGGCGACGGTCTCTCTGGGCAACGGCGTCACAACCATCGGCGAATTGGCGTTCCTTTCTACCGGCCTGACGGCCTTGACGATCCCCGGCACCGTCACGAGCATCGGCTACGCCGCGCTCGCCAACAACGTCTCCCTGAAGAGCGTGACGATTGCCAATGCCAAGACAAGCATCGGCGATCTCGCGTTCGCTTGGAACTCCAAGCTGGCGACGATCTCCCTCGGCAACGGTGTCACAACCATTGGCAACGCTGCGTTCGGTCTTACCGGCCTGACGGCCGTGACGATCCCCGGCACCGTCACGAGCATCGGCGACAGCGCGTTCCAGGACAGCGTCTCCCTCAAGGCTGTGACGTTCCTTGGCAACGCACCGACCGTCGGCCGCGACGCCTTCACGGGCGTGGCGGCTGGTGCGAAGGCCATCCGCGCTCCAGTCCTCACGGGCTACCCCGCTTACGGAACCGTTTGGAACAACCTGATC
>JBIJCD010000143.1:0-8093 GCA_044344895.1 Pirellulales bacterium
CGGCGGCCAGCACGCCTTCGTGGTGCACGAGCCGGGCCATCGGATCGCGGCGATGCTCCCCGAGCGGTTCCGCTGGCAGGACGAGATCTACCAGTACGACCCGCGGTACAAGCCGGAGAACCTCCGCGTGCTCGTGAGCCTCGACATGCAGGCGAGCTTTCCGCAGGAGCCCTGGCACGTGCCCGTCTCCTGGGTCCGCGACTACGGCAAGGGCCGCGTCTTCTACACGAACTTCGGCCACAACGAGGCGACCTGGAAGGAGCCGATGTTCCAAAAGCACATGCAGGAGGGGATAGCCTGGGCGCTGGGGAGGTTCGACGCGCCGGCGGAGCCGAACCCAGGCGTGCAGGCGGCGGAGTATCTCCGCAGCGTGATCGCGGCTGCGGCCGTCCCGGCGGGCAGGAATGCCGACGACCTGCGGGCGAAGGCCGACGGAAAAATCGCCCGCGATCCGGCTTGGGCCGAATCGCTGCGGCCGCTGCTTCTGGAGTTGCGTGCGGCCGAGCCCGCGGCGCGGGCGGCACTCTACGCCAAGGTCATCGCCGAGATTCAAAAGCCCTGACGCGGGAAGAGTGGTCGTGGCGCGGGCCACGGCGGACCCGCTGCCACGGGTGGCGGGATGAAAGCGATCCCGGGGGAGATGCCGATGCGTGGGTCGATCTCGATCGCCGTGCTCGCCCTGGCCGCCTGGGCCGCGGGAGGCGTCGCGGCCGCTGCTCCGCGGCGGCCGAACGTGCTCTTCGTGATGTGCGACGACCTGTGCTGCGCGCTTGCCTGCTACGGCGACGCGACGGCGAAGTCGCCGAACATCGACCGGCTGGCGGCGCGGGGTGTGCGGTTCGACCGGGCCTACTGCCAGTTTCCGCTGTGCAACCCCAGCCGCGCGAGCCTGCTTTCCGGCCGGCGGCCCGCCCGCACCACCGTCCGCGACAACCAGGCGTATTTTCGTGACGCCGACCCCGCCGTCGTCACGCTGCCCCAGGCCTTCCGGCAGGCGGGCTGGCGGACGGAGCGGATCGGCAAGCTCTACCACTACAGCGTGCCGGCGGGCATCGGTACCAGCGGCCTCGACGATCCGCCGAGTTGGGACGCCGTCACGAACCCGAAGGGCCGCGACGTCTTCGACGAGCCGCTCATCTTCTCGCTCCTGCCGGGAAAGTTCGGCGGCACGGTCAGCTGGCTGGCGGCCGACGGCACCGACGCCGAGCAGACCGACGGGCTCTCGGCGGCGCGGGCGGTCGAGCTGCTCGAGGGCTACGCCCGCGGGCAGGCGCCGTTCTTCCTGGCGGTCGGCTTCTACCGGCCCCACACGCCCTACGTCGCGCCCAAGAAATGGTTCGACATGCATCCGCGTGATGCCGTCGTACTGCCCGAGGTGCCGGCCGACCACGATGCCCGCGTGCCGCCGTCAGCGGTGGCCAGCCGCTACAAGGAGCAGGTGCGGCTCGTGGGCGACCTGGGACGCGAGGCGCTGCAGGCCTATCGGGCCAGCGTGTCGTTCGTCGACGCGCAGGTCGGCATCGTGCTCGACGCCCTCGACCGGCTGGGGCTCCGCGACGACACGATCGTCGTGTTCACGAGCGACCACGGCTACCATCTGGGCGAACACGGCCTGTGGCAGAAGCGGAGCCTATTCGAGGAGAGCGCCCGCGTGCCGCTCGTGATCGCGGCACCCGGCGGCCGCGCGGCCGCCGCGGCGACGCATACGGTGGAACTCGTCGACGTCCTGCCCACCGTTTGCGACTTGGCGGGCGTGCCCGTGCCGGCCGGTGCCGACGGCCGCAGCCTGGCGCCGCTCGTGCGGGCCGGCGACGCCGAGGCGGCGAGAAACTTTCCCGAGCGGCCGGCGTTTACCGAGACGCAATTCGCGAAGGCCCGGGGCGTGAGCATGCGGAGCGGCACGTGGCGGTACACGGTCTGGAACGGCGGTGCCGGCGGCCGGCAGCTCTACGACCACGCGTCTGACCCGCGGGAGCTCGACAACCTCGCCGACCGTCCCGACCATGCGGCCACCGTGCAGCGGCTCGACGCCGAGATGCGGCGGCTCGTCCCGGAAAAGGAACTCGTCCCATGAACCCGCTCGCCCGAATCTGGTGCCAGGCCCTCTCCTCGGCGTGTGGCCTGGCACTGGCCGCGGCGGCAGTGGCGGCGGCGCCTGCCGGCGCTCCGCGGCCCAACGTGCTCGTGATCCTCGCCGACGACCTGGGCTACTCCGACCTGGGGGCCTACGGCGGCGAGATCGACACGCCGCACCTCGATCGGCTGGCCCGCGGCGGCCTGCGGTTCACGCAGGGCTACAACACCGCCCGTTGCTGGCCCTCGCGGGCGGCGCTGCTTACCGGCTACTACCCGCAGTCCGTTCATCGCGACGCGTTGCCGGGCGGACCAGGGGGAAGCAAGGGAGCGCGGCCTGCCTGGGCGCGGCTCCTGCCCGAACTCCTCGCCCCGGCCGGCTACCGCAGCTACCACTCCGGCAAGTGGCACGTCGACGGCCAGCCACGAGAGCAGGGCTTCGACGCGTCGCTGCAGATCGAGGGGGGGCAGAACGACTATTTCGATCCTGATGGGATCACGATCGACGGCAAGCCGATCGCCGGCGGAAAGGATTTCTACGTGACGACGGCCGTCGGCGACCACGCCGTCGCGTGTCTCAGGCAGCACGCGGAAACGCATGCGGGCACGCCATTCTTTCAGTACGTCGCCTTCACCGCGCCGCACTTTCCACTGCAGGCGCCGCCGGAGCTGGTGGCGAAGTATCGCGGGCGGTACCGGTCCGGCTGGAACGCGGTGCAGCGGGCGAGACACGAGCGGATCCGGTCGCTGGGCCTCGTGCCCGGGCCGCTGGCGGCGATGGAGCAGGACGTCGGCCCGCCCTACCAGCCCACGCCAGAGACGCTCGCGCGGCTGGGCGCCGGCGAGGCCGACCGGCCGTTGCCCTGGGCCGAGCTCTCGGATGAGCAGCGGGAGTTCCAGATCACGAAGATGGCGATCCACGCCGCGATGATCGACGTGATGGATCAGGCCGTCGGCCGGATCGTCGCGCAGCTCGAGGCGATGCGGGCCCTCGACGACACGCTTATCCTCTTTGCCAGCGACAACGGCGCGTCGGCCGAGATCATGGTCCGCGGCAAGGGGCACGACGCATCCCTGCCGCCGGGATCGTCCGGCACATACCTCTGCCTCGGCCCGGGCTGGTCGAGCTGCGCGAACACGCCGTTCCGTCGCCACAAGACCTGGGTGCACGAGGGGGGCATCGCCACGCCCTGGATCGTCCACTGGCCGAAGGGGTTCGCCTCGCGGGGTGGGCTGCGGACGCAGCCGGTGCACCTGGTCGACGTGGCGCCGACGGTGCTCGACGTCGCCGGCGTCTCGCCACCGCGGGAGCATGCCGGCGCGGCCGTGCCGCCGATGCAGGGCCGGAGCTTCGCCCGGGTGCTCGTCGATCCGTCCGCGGCACCCGCGCGCGATTCGCTCTGGTGGTGCCACGAGGGGCATCGCGCGGTCCGCGTGGGCGACTGGAAGCTCGTCGCGGCCAAGGGCACGCCCTGGGAGCTCTACGATCTCGCGCAGGACCGCACGGAGACCAGGAACCTCGCCGCGTCCCAGCCGGCGCGGGTGGACTCGCTCGCGGCGGAATGGGAGCGGATCGCCGCGGAGTGCCGGACGCTGGCCGGCGCTACCGACGCGGGTGAGGCATCCACTGGTCCGAGAGGCAATCGCCGCGAGCGGAAGGCCGCGGAGGCATCCGCTGCCGGCGCGAAGCAGACGCAGATGCAGTCCCAGACTCAGTCCACGGGTCAGTCCCAGACTCAGTTGCAGACTCAGTCCCAGATTCAGTCGCGCGTTCAGCCGCAGCCCCAGCCCCAGGCCGGCTCCGCAGCGCGGCCGCCCAACGTCGTGATCGTCTTCTGCGACGACCTGGGCTATGGCGACCCGGGCTGCTACGGCGGCCGGGCCGCCGCCACGCCGCACATCGACGGACTCGCCCGCGCGGGCGTGCGGTTCACCGACTTCCACGTGGCACAGGCGGTCTGCTCGGCATCGCGGACGGCGCTGCTCACCGGCTGCTATCCCAATCGGCTGGGCATTCACGGGGCCCTCGGCCCCAAGAGCGGCCACGGCCTCGCGGCGGCGGAGACGACGCTCGCGGAGCTTTTGCACGGGCGTGGTTACCGCACTGCCTGCGTCGGCAAGTGGCACGTCGGCCACCACCCGCAGTTTCTGCCCACGCGGCACGGCTTCGACGAATACTTCGGGCTTCCCTACTCCAACGACATGTGGCCGCATCATCCCGAGGCCAAGCCTGGGGCGTATCCGCCGCTGCCGCTCTTCGAAAACGACCAGGTCGTCGACGCCGACGTGACGGCCGAGGATCAGGAGACGCTCACCGCGAGATACACCGAGCGGGCCGTGTCGTTCCTCGAACGCGCGGGCAAGGCCGCCGACGGCAGGCCCTTCTTCCTCTATCTGGCCCACTCGATGCCGCATGTGCCGCTCTTTCGCAGTGCCTCCTTTCGCGGCACCGCGCCGGGGGGCGTCTATGGCGACGTGATCGCGGAGATCGACGCCTCGGTCGGCGGCGTGCTCGCGGCGCTCGACCGCACCGGCCACGCCGACGACACGCTCGTGATCTTCACGAGTGATAACGGACCCTGGCTCTCCTACGGCGACCATGCCGGCTCGGCCGGCCCGCTCCGCGAGGGCAAGGGCACGGCGTTCGAGGGCGGCCACCGGGTGCCCTGCGTCGCGCGGCTGCCGGGCCGGATTCCGCCGGGCAGCGTCTGCGACGAGCCGCTGATGACGATCGACATCCTTCCCACGATCGCCGCACTCACGGGCCAGCCCCTGCCGACGGACGAGGCCGGTTTCTGCACGGTCGATGGGCGGCGGATCGACGGCCATGACCGCTGGAATCTGTTCCGCGGCGAGAAGCCCGCCGCGGCGCCGACCTACCTCTTCTGGTACGGCGACAACGAGCTGCAGGCGGTCCGCGAGGGCCGCTGGAAGCTCTTCCTGCCGCACACGGCGCGGGCGCTCGAGGACCGCACACCCGGCTCGGGCGGCACGCCCGCCGGCTACAAGCCGCTGAAGGTGGGCCGTGAGCTCTACGACCTCTCCGCGGACGTCGGCGAGAAGCGGGACGTCGCGGGGCAGCATCCCGACGTCGTCGCGCGGCTCGAGGCGATCGCTGAGGCCGCTCGTGCCGAGCTGGGCGACCGGCTCGCCGGCCGCACGGGCCCGGGCGTGCGTCCCGCCGACACGGTGGCCGTCGCGGCCGAGAAGCCCGCGCCGGACAAGCCCGCCGCCCCGCCGCCCGCCGCGGCCGACACGCCCCGCCGCCGGCCGAACATCATCTACGTGATGACCGACGACCAGGGCTACGGCGACATCGCCGCCCACGGCAATCCCATCCTCAAGACGCCGCACCTCGACCGGCTCCACCGCGAGAGCGTGCGGCTCACCGAGTTTCACGCGAGCCCCACCTGCTCCCCGACCCGGGCGGCGCTCATGACCGGCCGCCACGAATTTCGTTCTGGCGTCACCCACACGATCCACGAGCGGGAGCGGCTGGCCCTCTCCGCCACAACGCTGCCGCAGCTGCTCAAGGCGGCCGGCTACGCGACCGGCATCTTCGGCAAGTGGCACCTGGGCGACGAGGACGAATATCAGCCCGGCCGCCGCGGCTTCGACCGCGTCTTCATCCACGGCGCCGGCGGCATCGGCCAGACGTATCCGGGCAGCTGCGGCGACGCCCCGGGCAACAGCTACTTCAATCCGGTGATCCGCAGCGACGGGAAGTTCGTGACCACGCGGGGCTACTGCACCGATGTCTTCTTCAAGGAGGCGATCGACTGGATCGAGGCCCGCCACAAGACCGGCGAGCCGTTCTTCTGCTACGTCACGCCCAATGCGCCGCACGGCCCGCTCGACTGCCCGCCCGGTTCCGACACGGCCTACCGCGAGCAGCTCGAGGCGGCGGGGATCGGCGACCCGAAGCGGCGGGCCGACATCGCCAAGTTCTACGGGATGATCGAGAACGTCGACACGAACCTGGGCAAGCTGCTGAGGAAGCTCGACGACCTGGGCATCGCCGACGAGACGCTCGTGGTCTTCACGACCGACAACGGCACGGCCACCGGCCAGTCGGCCTTCAACGCGGGCATGCGGGGGGCGAAGGGATCGCCCTGGCGGGGCGGCACCCGCGTGCCGAGCTTCTGGCGGTGGCGAGGCACGCTCCCGGCGGGCATGGACGTGCCCTCGGTCACCGCGCACATCGACGTGCTCCCCACGCTCTGCGATCTCGCCGCTGTGCCGCTGCCGCCGGCCGTCGCGGAGAAGGTGGAGGGGCGGAGCTTCGCGCTCCTGTTGCGCGGAGCCCGGATCGCCTGGCCCGACCGTCCGCTGGTCACGCACGTCGGTCGCTGGGACCGGGGCAAGGCGGCCGAGAGCCGCTACCGCAACTGCCGCATCCGCGAGGGGCAGTGGTCGCTCGTGAACGTGAAGAACGCGGCCGACGGCTGGGAGCTCTACGACCTCGAGGCCGATCCTGGCGAGAAGGCCGACGTGTCGAAGCAGCATGCCGACGTGGTGGCGCGGCTGGCCGGCGAGTACGACCGCTGGTGGCAGAGCGTGCAGCCCGACCTCGTCAACGAGAACGTCGACGGTCCGGCGGAGAATCCGTTCGCCACCGCCTACTGGAAGCAGATGGGGGGCAAACCCACGGCCATCGACGTGCCTTACGGGCCCCATCCGAAGCAAAAGCTTCACTTCTGGAAAAGCCCGCGGGCGTCCGCGGAGAAACCGGCGCCCCTGCTCTTCTTCATCCACGGCGGCGGCTGGCAGGGAGGCGAGCGGATGAGCGGCCTGACCGGGATGCTGCCGAAGATGCTCGAGTCTGGCGTCTCGGTCGCTTCGGTCGAATACCGGTTCATCAGCGAGGCTCTTGTCGAGAAGGTCGACCCGCCGGTGCGGGCGCCACTCTCCGACGCCGCCCGGGCGCTGCAGACCGTGCGGAGCCGCGCCGCCGAGTGGCACATCGACACGCGGCGGGTGGCTGCCAGCGGCGGCTCGGCGGGTGCCTGCTCGAGCCTGTGGCTGGCGTTCCACGACGACATGGCCGATGCGGCAAGCGCCGATCCTGTGGCGCGGGAGTCGACGCGGCTGCTCGCCGCCGCCGTGACCGGCGCCCAGACGACGCTCGATCCCGCCCAGATGAAGGAGTGGACGCCCAACAGCCGCTACGGGGGCCACGCGTTCGGCTTCATGCCCAGCCCCGAGAAACGCGACACCCAGTTCTCCGAGTTTCTCGCCGCCCGCGACCGGCTGCTGCCGGTGATCAACCAATACTCGCCCTACGCGCTGGTCACTGCCGACGATCCGCCGATCTACCTGTCGTACGGGTCGCCGCCGGCGCTCGGGCAGGAGGAGAAGGATCCGACGCACACGGCGAATTTCGGCGTCAAGCTCAAGGAGCGGCTCGATCAGGCGGGCGTGGCCTGCGAACTGGTCTATCCTGGAGCCCCCGGTGTGAAGCACGCCACGGTCGCCGACTACCTGCTCGACGTGCTCGGACCCGGGAAGTGAACCCGGACAGTGAAGGAGACCGTCACGTGCGTGCCGCATCCCTAGCGTCGTGCCTGCTGCTGGCGGTCCTGTCGCTGCAGGCGAGCGCGGAGGCGGCCGACGCCCCGTCCGCGGCGTTCGCCGGGGCCGGGTCGGCCCGGCGGCCGAATATCGTCTTCTTCCTCTGTGACGACCTCGGCATGGGCGACATCGCCGCCCTCGGGTCGAAGCAGATCCGCACGCCGAACATCGACCGGCTCTTCGCGCGAGGCACGAGGCTCACGCAGCACTGGGCCGGCAACGCCGTCTGCGCACCGAGCCGCTGCGTGCTCATGACCGGCAGGCACCCCGGGCACGCCGTGGTGCGGAGCAACCGGGAGGCGAAGCCCGAGGGCCAGGCGCCGATGCCGGCCGGCACGGTGACGCTGGCGACGATTCTGCACGACGCCGGCTACTCGACCGGCGGGTTCGGCAAGTGGGGGCTGGGCGGGCCCGGGAGCGTGTCCGATCCGATCGCCTGCGGCTTCGAC
>JBIJCD010000144.1:0-8048 GCA_044344895.1 Pirellulales bacterium
CCGCTTGTCGCCCGAGGAGCGGGCAGCGCCCGGCCCCGCAGCCGGTCCGGCGACCGGTCCGCAGGCTCCCCCGCAGGCGACGACCTCCCTCGGGCCGCTCCCGATCCTAAACTAATGGTGTGCCGCCACGCCGGCACCGCGACACCAGCCCTCGATCCCCCGGAGCGCATCATGACCACGACCCTCCGTCCCTCCGCCCGCCGCCTTGCCGTGACCGCCGTCGGCGCATTGTGTGCCATCGCGCCGGCCGCCGCGTCCGCCGACGATTGGGGCACGATCAAGGGCCGGTTCGTGTTCGGCGGCGCCCCGCCGTCGGCAGCCGAGATCAAGGCCGACAAGGACGTGGAGGTCTGCGGCAAGCACAAGCTCGTGAGCGAGGAACTTGCCGTAGGTGCCGACAAGGGGGTCGGCAACGTCGTCGTCTTCGTCCGCGACAAGGAAGTGAAGGTTCACCCCGACGCAGCCGCGGGCAAGAGCGAGAAGGTCGTGCTCGACAACAAGGATTGCCGATTCTCCCCGCACGTGGCCTTCGTGCAGACCGGTCAGCCCTTCATCCTCAGGAATTCCGACACCGTCGGCCACAACAGCAACGTGGCGACGCTCAAGAACCCGCCCTCCAACAGCCTGATTCCGGCCGGCGGGGAGTCGACGATCACGTTCGCCAACGACGAGGCGATCCCGGCGCAGGTCACCTGCAACATCCACCCGTGGATGAAGGCCTGGGTGCTGGTACGGCCCAACCCGTACGCGGCGGTTTCCAAGGCCGACGGTAGCTTCGAGATCAAGAACGTGCCGGCCGGCGAGGTCGAACTTCAGTTTTGGCACGAGAAGGCCGGCTACATCGGCGAAATGATCATCAGTGGCAAGGCCGAGAAGATCTCCAAGGGTCGCAAGAAGGTGACGGTCGCGGCCGCCGGCACGGACCTCGGCGAAATGGTCCTCGCCCCGGCCCTCTTCCAGAAGTAAGGCCCCATGAACCGGTCGCTTGCAATCTGTCTGCTCGGTGCGGGATCCGCTTTCCTCGTGGGCTGCGGCCCGCAGCGTTTGGCCGCGCCGGCCGCCGATGCAGACGCGGCGGCCCGCATCCGGGCCACGCTTGTCGCGGCCTCGGCCGGCGGCGGCGGTGACGGCGGCGCCGCGGCCGCAACCGGCACCGGGTGGGCCACACTCAAGGGTCGCTTCGCGTTCGGCGGCGCACCAGGCCAGCCCAAGGCCCTCGTCGTCGACAAGGACACCGAGGTCTGCTCGAAGGGCGGCATGAAACTGCTCGACCGCTCGCTGCTGGTCGACCCGTCGAGCAAGGGATTGGCCAACGTTGTCGTCTTCGCCCGCAAAACCAGCCGTGTGAAGGAGGCCGCGCCCTCCGCCGCGCCGCTCGTGTTCGACCAGAAGAACTGCGAATTCCTCTCGCCTGTGTTCGCCGCCCGCGTCGGCCAGCCGATCGACGTGAAGAACAGCGATCCGGTGGGCCACAACACCAACGTCGCCGGCACGAGCTTCAACCAGCTGATCCCGGCCGGCGCCGGCACGCTCTACAAGCCGGACGCCGAGACCGGCATGCCCACGATGGTGACTTGCAACATTCACCCCTGGATGAAGGCCTACGCGGTGTTCCGCAAGGACGGCTACGTGGCCGTCAGCAACGCCGACGGCTCCTTCACCATCCCCGATCTGCCCGCCGGCGAGACCATCGAATTCCAGGTCTGGCACGAACGTTCCAGCGGCCCCAACGGTGCTCTGGGGATCGACAAGCCCGACCTGAAGTGGACGCCCAAGGGCCGCTTTCAGCTCAAGCTCCAGGAAAACGAGGTCAAGGATCTCGGCACCCTCGAGGTGCCGGCATCTGCGATCGGCACGTGACATTTGTCCCGGTTCCAGCCACGCACACGACCATGCCCATGAACCATCCGCCGCGTCACCGCCTGCTGCCCGCGACCCTCGCCGTCCTCGCCGCGGTCCTCGCCGCGGGCTGCGGCACCACACCGCCGGCATCCTTCCGCGCCAACATGGTCGAGGCTGCCGCCCCGTCCCCGGAGAAGGATTCGATCTCCGCCGAGCAAACGCTCACGCCGGCCCAGCGGCAGCAGGTCGCGACCATCCTGTTGGCGATGTTCGGCACGCCTGACGAGCCGGTGGCACTGCCGGAGACGGGCCTCGACGAGGCGAAACTGCGGCTGTGCGCCGGTCCCGTGCGCAGCGACATCGTCGGACGTAAAAACGGTCTGTACCGCGAGCACTGCGCCCACTGCCACGGCATCACAGGCGACGGCCTGGGCCCGACCGCCGCGTTCCTCAATCCGTATCCTCGCGATTACCGCCCGGGCTGGTTCAAGTTCAAGAGCACCGAGCGGGCAGACAAGCCGACCCACGCCGACCTGGTGCGTGTGCTGCGCAACGGCATCCCCGGCACGTCGATGCCGTCGTTCGCGCTGCTCAGTGAAGCGCAGGTCGACTCGCTGGCCGAGTACGTCAAATACCTGAGCATCCGCGGCGAGACGGAACTGGCGTTGATGCGGGCGTTCTTCGAACTCGACGACGACGCCAAGGGCAAGCTGCCCGAGACCAAGGAGTTTCTGGTGGCCGAGACGCTGGCTCCGATCGCCGAGAAGTGGCAGGCCGCCGCCGCCGCGCAGATTCCGGTGCCAGAGATGCCCGCCGACATCGACATGGCGGCGTCGATCGCCAAGGGTCGCGAGCTCTTCTACGGCGACAAGGCCAACTGCGTGAAGTGCCACGGCCCGACCGGCCTGGGCGACGGGCAGGCCAACGACTACGACGACTGGAACAAGAACGTGTGGAAGATCGAGGGCAAGCTCGCCAAGCTCCGCGATTCCGAGACGGGTCTCGACGCGGGCCAGCGGACCTGGGTCAACGAGTTCGCCCAAGTGCTCGCCGGCGACGCACTGAGGCCGCGAACCATCCCGCCGCGGAACCTGCGGCACGGCATCTACCGCGGCGGTCGGCGGCCGATCGACCTGTACTACCGCATCCACGCCGGCATCAACGGCGCGCCGATGCCCGCCGCCAAGGGCACGGTCTCCCCCGACGACATCTGGCACATCGTCAACTACATCCGTTCGCTGCCCTACGAGTTCGACGGAGAGCTGGGCGCCGATCGGCCGATGGTCGCGAAGGACAGGTTCTGATCCCGGGCGGATCCCGCCGTCACCACGCACGAGCACGAAGGTTGGAGCGAACGACATGAGCAGACTGTCAGGAATCTTCTGGGGCCTCCTCTTCCTGGCGGTGCCGGTACTGGGTGTGGCCACGTTCGCTGTGGCCCCCGCCTATGACATCTGGCTGCCGAAGGACGTTTCGGAACACGGCCCGGCGATCGACGGGCTGTTCATGTTCATCCTCGTCCTGACCGGCGTTGTCTTCATCGTCACCGAACTGCTGCTGTTCTGGTTCATCTGGAAGTACGACGCGTCGCGAGTGAAGGGGCCGGCGACCTATATCCACGGCAGCCACGTGCTCGAGGTGGTCTGGACGATCATCCCGGCCGCCACGCTCTTGTTCCTGGCGATCTACCAGATGAACACATGGGCCGACGTGAAGATGCGGCGGCCGGCGATGGCGCCGACGGTCGAGGTGGTCGCCCGGCAGTTCGAGTGGCGGCTCCGCTACCCCGGCCGAGACGGCACGCTCGGCACGCGGGACGACCTGTTCCTCACCAACGACCTGCACCTGCCGGTGGACGAGGACATCCTCATCCAGCTCAAGAGCATGGACGTGCTCCACAGCTTCTTTCTCCCCAACCTGCGGATCAAGCAGGACGCCGTGCCCGGCATGAAGATCCCGGTCTGGTTCAAGGCCAAGGAGACCGGTCAGTTCGACATCGTCTGCGCCGAGTTGTGCGGCTGGGGCCACTACAAGATGAAAGGCCGCGTGACGATCGAGTCCCGGGCCGACTTCGACCGCTGGCTGGAGGAGACCTACGCCCGCCAGGAGGCGACGCAGCCCGCCCCCGAGGACGTCGCCGCAGCGGCCGCCGACTGACCGATCGACTACCGCGGTCCCGCCGCGGACCGTCACAGCTCACCGACCGCCGCCGCGACGAAGACCTGCCGCCCCACGCCCAGCCCCATTCGAACACGCCCGCCGGCCTCCCAGGAGTGATTGCCATGAGCACCGCGACCGCCCCCACGCTTTCGCACGGCACCGCCACGAGCCTGCCCCCGTCCCGGCGGCAGCGGCCGGTGGCCGAGTTCCTCTCCACCTACGTGTTCTCGAAGGACCACAAGGTCATCGGCCTGCAGTTTCTCTTCTCCACGCTGCTGTGGTTCCTGATCGGCGGGCTGCTCGCGCTGGCCGTCCGCTGGCAGGTGGCCTGGCCCTGGTCCGACGTGCCGGTGCTCGGCAAGCTGTTCGCCCAGCAGGGCGGGCAGATGAGCCCCGAGTTCTACACGATGCTCTTCACGATGCACGCCTCCGTGATGATCTTCCTGGTCATCATCCCGATTCTGGCCGGCGCGTTCGGCAACTTTCTGATCCCGCTGATGATCGGCGCCGACGACATGGCGTTTCCGACGCTCAACATGCTTTCCTACTGGTTCATGTGGCCGGCATTCCTCTGTTTCGGGGCCAGCTTCTTCGTGGAGGGCGGCGCGGCGGCCGGTGGCTGGACGAGCTATCCTCCACTGTCCACCAACGTGGCGTCGTCCCCGGGCAGCGGCATGGGCCAAACGCTCTGGCTGCTCGGGCTGACGATGGTGGGCGTCTCGTCGATGCTCGGCAGCGTCAACTACATGACGACGATCATCCTCATGCGGGCGCCCGGCATGACGATGTTCCGGCTGCCGATGACGATCTGGGGCATGTTCATCACCGCCGTTCTGCAGGCGTTCGCCCTCCCGGTGCTGACGGCCGCCGGATTCATGCAACTCTCCGACCGCATGCTGGGCACGGGCTTCTTCTCGCCCGAGGGCAACATCGTCAACAACGCCGTGGCCGGCGCCGGCGGCGGCCAGCCGCTGCTCTGGCAGCACCTGTTCTGGTTCTACAGCCACCCGGCCGTCTACATCATGATCCTGCCGGCGATGGGCATGGTGAGCGACATCCTCACCTGCTTCGCCCGCAAGCCGCTGTTCGGCTACCGGCCGATGGTCTATTCGATCGCGGGCATCGCCGGCCTGGGCTTCATCGTCTGGGGGCACCACATGTTCATGTCGGGCATGAACCCGGCGCTGGGCATCACCTTCATGGTATCGACGATGATGATCGCCCTGCCGAGCGCCGTGAAGACCTTCAACTGGCTGGGCACGGTCTGGGGCGGCAAGATCCAGTTCACCACGTCCATGCTCTTCGCCCTGTCGTTCGTGTCGATGTTCATCATCGGCGGCCTGTCGGGCATCTTCATGGCCGCCACCCCGGTCGACATCTTCATCCACGACACCTACTTCATCGTGGCCCACTTCCACTACGTGCTCTTCGCCGGCACGGCCATGGGCGTGTGGGCGGCCATTTACTTCTGGTTCCCCAAGATGTTCGGCCGCACCATGAACGAGTTCTGGGGCAAGGTGCACTTCTTCCTGACGTTCATCTTCTTGAACGGCACCTTTTTCACGATGCACATCCTCGGCGCGGTCGGCTTCCCGCGGCGGCTCGCCGACGCCTATCACTACGAGACGTTCCACCACCTCCAGCCGCTCAACGCGTTCATGACCTGGTGCGCGATCGGCATGGTCGCCTGCCAGGCGATCTTCGCGATCAACTTCTTCTGGAGCATGTTCTTCGGCCCGGTCGCCGGCCGGAACCCGTGGAACTGCAACACGCTCGAGTGGACGGCGCCGAGCCCGCCGGGCCACGGCAACTTCGACTTCCAGCCCGTGGTGCACCGCGGCCCCTACGAATACTCCGTGCCGGGCGTGGAGAAGGACCACCTGATGCAGACCGATCCGCCCAACGCGGCGGCGGCGGCGGCAGCGGCAGCCCACTGAGAGTCCGTTCTGCCGCCGCTCCGCGCCGGCCCACCGCAGGTCCATGATCACCTCGCTCCGCACCCTCAACTGGCCGCACCTCGTCTCCTGCCTGCTCGTGGCGGTGACCGCGGTGCTGCTCTGCTTCGGGGCGCTGGTCACCACCTTCGACGCGGCGATGGCGGTGCCCGACTGGCCCGGCACATACGGCCACAACATGTTCCTGTTTCCGTTCGCGCAGTGGTTCTACGGCCCTTGGGACCTGTTCCTCGAGCACGGCCATCGGCTGCTCGGGGCGCTCGTCGGGATGATCTCGATCGCGCTGGGCGTGGTCGTGTGGCGATCGTCGACGAGCACCGCCGTGCGGGCCCTGACCGCGGCCGCGATCCTGCTGGTGGTGGTGCAGGGGATGCTCGGCGGGGCGCGGGTGCTCCTCGACCACAAGACCGTCGCCAAGGTGCATGCCTGCACCGGACCGCTGTTCTTCGCGGTGGCAGTGGCGATCGCCACGACCACGCGGCGGCCGTCCAGCCTTCGGCAGGCCCCGACGCCCGTCCGCCCGCCCGAGCCGCGGGCGATCGCGGCCTCGGTCGGCGGCTCCGGCCTGGTGATCGCCTCGTACCTGCAACTCGTCGCCGGCGCTCAACTGCGGCACCTCGACGCAGGTGTCGATCCCGTCACCTTCCGCTGGCTGGTGGGGCTGCACGTCGCCGGTGCCGTCGTGGTGGCAGTGCTGGCCGGCGTGCTCGCCTGGGCCAACGGCGGCGTCGCGTCGCCGGCCCGCCGCTGGTCGTGGCTCGTGGCCGCGCTCGTCGTCGGCCAGGTGCTGCTGGGGTGCGGGGCCTGGGTCGTCTCCTGGGGACTCCCCACGGGACTGCTGCCTCACGCCTGGCAGCCTTCGGAAGCGATCGTCGCCCGCAGCGCCGCGGGGGCCGCCGTCGTCACTGGGCACGTCGTGCTCGGCATGCTCATCCTCGGCGCCGCCGTCGTGCTTTGGATCATCGGCGGTGGCCTCGCTGCAGGCGGCTCGTTGCGGCGGACCGGCGGCCTTCCCGAAACCGGGAGGGCGTTCGCATGAGCCCGCCGCCGCTGCTCGGCCAGCCCACGGTCGCCGTGGCCTCGGCCGTTTCCGCCGATCCCCAACCGCTGGCCGTGCCCCGCGGATTCGCCGTCGCCTGGTCCGACTGCTCGCGGCTGGCCCGGCCGAGGATCGCCCTCATGGTGCTGGCCACGGTGTGGGCGGCGGCTTGGATCACGGCCGGCACCGACAGGCTTCCCGCGACCGCCATGGGCTGGCTCCTGCTCGGCACCGCGCTGGTCGCGGCCAGTTCCAGCATCGCCAACCAGATTCTCGAGCGCGATACCGACCGGCTCATGCCGCGGACCGCGCGGCGGCCCATTGCCTGCGGCCGCCTCGACGTGGGACCGGCCGCGTGGCTGGCGGCGGTCTTGCTGGTGACCGGGCTCGTGATGCAGACGAGGGCCTGCGGCTGGCAGCCGGCGGCCGCGGCGCTGGCCACGTGGCTGCTCTACGTCGTCGTCTACACGCCGCTCAAGAAACTCACGCCGCTCAACACCGCCGTCGGTGCGGTCGCTGGGGCGCTCCCCGTGGCGATCGGCTGGCTGGCGGCCGACGGTCCGCGGCGGTTGGCGGCCGGCGACGCCGCCGGCACGCTCGCCGTGGCGGCGCTGGCCACCGTGCTCTACCTTTGGCAGTTCCCACATTTCATGGCGATCGCCTGGCTGTACCGCAGGCAGTACGCTGCCGCCGGCCTGCGGATGCTCACCGTCGACGATCCCTCCGGCCTGCGGGCCGCGGGGCAGTCGCTGATCCCGGTGAGCCTGGTGCTCGCCGTGCCGTCCGGCAGCGTGCGGCTGTTCCTGGCGGCGGCCGTGGCCGCGCTCGTCTATGCTGTGGCCACCGTCGGCTTCGCGATCCGCCGCGACGACGCCTCGGCACGCGTGCTCCTGTTCACGTCCCTCGGTTCCCTGCTGGCGCTGCTCGCGGCCTCGGTCGCGTGCGGTCCCCCGGCCTGATCCAGCCGGACCATCCAGTCTCGTCAGTCCCCGAAAGTCCACCCGACCATGACAGCCTCAGCGATACCCGTCTCCCACGGACACGATGGCCAC
>JBIJCD010000145.1:0-8032 GCA_044344895.1 Pirellulales bacterium
GGACTCACGAAACGCGTGCAAGCGTGGCATCGTGGGCTCCGGGCGGGCGGAAGACGGCGGCGGTGGGACGAGTCGACAGGATACGCGATCCCCGAGACCGGCACAGCCGCGTGCGCCGCTCATGCGGGGCGGTCATCTGACGCGGTATACCCGCACCTCGTCGATCCATGCCGACGGATTCATGAGCAGGCTGAACCAGCGCTTCGTGGGATGCGCGAAGCCGGCCGACCGGTGGCCGCCGAGCGGACGGCCGTCGAGGGTGGCTCGCATCTCGTCCCCCTCGGTCACGAGCACCAGTTCGTGCCACTCGTGGTCGGCCCGCCACGAAAAGTCCTGCGTCTTCGTGGCCAAGAGCGCCGCCAGGTCGGCGGGCAGCGGCTGCCGGGCCTTGAGGAACGGCTCCCGCCGCTTCCTGATCTCGAGGTCCATCACGCCGGTCTTGTAGTCGGCGAGTTGGATCCGCGGCGGGCTGCTCGACACCAGCGCGTAGCAGAGATGGCCGGCGTGCACGCCCGGGCACTGGCGGTCGACGAAGCCGACGGTGAGCGTCTCGCTCGTCGCCGCGCCGGGCAGCCGGAACCGCACGATCGCGCCGCCGTCGGTGAAGCCGGCCTCGTGATGAATGTGGGCCTGATGGCCCGCTTCCACCGCCGACATCACCTTGAGCACGCCTTGGTCGAGGTCGGCCTGCTTGATCTGCGGCACGCGATCGGCGGTCGCGCTCGTCCAGCCCTTGCCGAGGGCGGCGGCGAGGTTGCCGTCTTCCTCACGCTCGAAATCGTCCGCGAAGAGCAGCGTGCCGTGCTCGCGGAGCCAGGCGGCGTCGTCCCGCTCGGCGGCCTGTGCGGTGCGTGCGGTGCACGCCGCCGCGGCGAGAAGGATCGCAGCGAGCGCGGCGGTCGGCCGGCGGCTCCACAGGGCCTCGCGGATCATGGGTCTGACTCGTGCGGGAAGGTCGCCGAACCGACGCGCGTCGGGCGTCGTCCGGCTGGTGTGACGCCGCCCGATGGCGGCCGCAGCGTATCGCAGCCGGGGCGGCGATGCGAGCGGCGTCGATGCCGCCGGGGTGGTGCGGCTGCCTCATTTCGGGCTATCCTCCCCACTCGCCGGCATGCCGCAGCATGGCTGCGACGGGTGCCGGCCAGGAGTCTGTTGGATGCCACTGGGAACGCTGCTGCACCACGTGGTGGACGCCGTCCGGAGCAGACGGAAGGCGTTCCTCACGAACCACATCCGCGTGCACTACTCGCAGTTCGGCGAGGACATCGCACTACGCGAGATCTTCGGCCGGCGCCGCGCCGGCTTCTACGTGGACGTCGGGTGCTACCATCCGCGGAAGCTCTCGAACACGCATGCCCTGCATCGCCGCGGCTGGCACGGCATCAACGTCGACATGGAAGCCGCCAAGATCCGGTTATTCGAACTGGCTCGTCCGCGCGACTTCAACGTGGTGGCGGCGGTGTCGGACGTGCCCGGGACCGTGCGGATGTACCGCAGCCGGGCGTTCGGGTTGGAGACCACCATCGACGAGGCATCTGCCCGCCGCGCCTTCGGCAGCCGGCCCGACGGTGCTGACTGCGAAGCGGTTGAGGTGCCCGCACGTACCCTAACTGAGATCATCTCGGCGAGCCCGTTCCGCGCGGAGCACGTCGACCTCCTTTCGATCGACGCGGAGGGCCACGACTTCGCGGTGTTGCGATCGCTCGACCTCGCCGTGCGACAGCCCGACGTGATCGTCGTGGAGGAGGCCGACCGCGATATCGAGTCGATCATCCGGGGCGAGATGTATGCCTACCTGCATCGCTACGGCTACCGCCTGCACGCCTGGTACGCCCCGTCGCTCATATTCCGTCGGTCCGTTCCGGCCTGACCGCATCCCTTGGCATGCCCGCCTCGTGTCGTCGCCGCATACTCGAGGGTTCTGCCGGATCGGGAAGATGGCGGTCCGGGCGTTGTGACGCGGGAGCATCGGCCGGCATGATCGACCTGCTCGTCCACCTCTCCTGCTTCCTCACCCTGGTGTCCTTCTGGGTGCGGGACATCCTCTGGCTGCGGCTCTTCTCCATCGCGTCGAGCCTCGTCTGGATCGGCTACATGGCCAGCGATGCGGAGCGTTTCATCGGCGCATCGCTGTTCTGGAACGTCGTCTTCATCTCGATCAACTCCGTCCGCATCACCCAGCTGATGCTCGAGAAGCGGGGCGTGCGGCTCTCCGCGGAGGAGAGCGAGCTGCGGGCGCACCTCTTCCCGCACCTCGAACCCCACGAGTTCGCCCGGCTCCTCAAGGCCGGCGCGTGGCGGGACCTCCCGAGCGGTTCGACCCTGCTCCGCGAGGGCGATCCCCCGGCGAGCATCTTCCTGCTCACCCGCGGCGAACTGGTCGTGGACAAGGGGCGGCGGGAGATCGCGCGGTTCGGGCCGCCCCGGTTCGCGGGGGAACTGAGCTACTTCAGCGGCAGCCCCGCCAACGCCACGGTGACGGCCGAAACCCCGGTCCGCTGCATCGTGTGGGAGAAGGATGCCCTGGCCGCGGTGTTTAGGAGCCATCCATCGCTCGAGTTCGCGCTGCACGCGGTGATGACGCTCGACGTGACGCACAAGCTGCAGGAGCGATCGGCATCGTGAGCGACCCGCACCCTATCGAACTGCCGGCGTTGGAGCAGGCCCGGCTCGTCCGCACGGGCGCGGTCTCGAGCGCGGAGCTCGTAGCCGAGACACTCGCGCGGATCCACCGGATCAATCCACGCTACGGGGCGTTCGTGTCGGTGTTCGATCGGGCGATCGCCGTGGCCCGCCGCAAGGACCGCCGGCGCCGGGGCGGCCGCGGCGACCTGCCGCCGTTTCACGGCGTGCCGATCGGCATCAAGGATCTCAATGTCGTCCGCTGGACGGTCACCCGCTTCGGCTCCCGGGCCGTGCCCGCCCTGCCGCTGCCGGTCGACGACTTCACCGTCGCAGCCCTGCGCCGCGCGGGGTTCGTCATCGTGGGCAAGCTCGCCACCAGCGAGTTCGGCACGATGCCGGTGACCGAGACCGACATCCACCCGCCCGCCCGGAATCCCTGGCACGCGGACCACACGGCCGGCGGCTCCAGCGGCGGATCGGCGGCAGCCGTCGCCGCCGGACTGCTCGCCGTGGCCCAGGGCTCCGACGGCGCCGGCTCGATCCGCATCCCGGCGTCGTTCTGCCAGATCTACGGCCTCAAGCCCGCCCGGGGCCGGCTGCCCAACCAGTTCGGCCTGCCCGACCGGAAGCTGCTCTACACGTCGGGGCCGATGACGCGGACCGTCGCCGACGCCGCCGCGATGCTCGACGTGATGGCCGGGCTGTCGAACGGCCGGCCGCACTGGGCCCCGCCGCCGCCGCGGCCCTTCCGCGACCGGCCCGCCCGGTTTCCGCGGCAGCGGATCAGGTTCCTGGTCCACTCGCCGCTGGGGCCCACCGATCCGGAGATCGTCGCCGGATTGCAGCGGTCGCTGCGGGTGCTCGTCGATCTCGGGCACACGGTCGATGAGGGAACGCTGCCCGAGGGCGGGCTTGAGGACTTTCTGCCGCTCTGGCAGCACCAGGTGGCGCAGGTGCCGCTCGTGAGCTGGCGACGCACGCAGCCGGTCACACGCTGGCTGGGCGAGGCGGGCCGCACGCTCCGCACGGCCGACGTGCGCAGGCTGTTTGATACGCTCTATGCCCGGTTCGCCCCCGCCTTCGCCGCGGCCGACATGTGGGTGATGCCCGCGGTGGCGTTGCCGCCGCCGCGGATCGGCGCATTTCGCGACCTGCCCGCCGCCGAGGCGTTCGCCTCCGCCGCCCGGCTCGGCGCGTTCACCGCGATCAGCAACCTCACCGGCCTTCCGGCCGCTTCGCTGCCGATGGGTCGCACGACCGCCGGCCTGCCGATGGGATTGCAGATCGTGGGCGGGCCGTTCGCGGAGGCGGACGTGCTCGCGCTGTCGTGGGAACTCGAGGAGGCGATGCCCTGGGAGCGGGTCGCCCCGCCGCCGGCCTGACCCGCCCGTGGCGGGCGGGTCACTTCGCCGACATGAGATATGCCAGCAGGTCGGCCATCGCCTGAGGATCGATGGTCTTCTCGAATCCCTCCGGCATGAGCGACCGCTTCGTGCTCGCGAAGCTCTCGAGGTCGGCCCGCGGCAGCGTGGCATCGACGCCTTCCGCGGTACGGAGCGTCACGCTCCCTTCCGACTGCGCCGCGACGATGCCGGTGACCACGCGGCCATCGTCGGTCACGGCGGCGTGGGCGAGATACGCCGGCAGCACCTCGCGGTTGGGGTCGAGGATCGCCAGGAGCATCGCCTCCGGGCCGCGGGCCTGCACGGCCGCCAGGCTCGGGCCGGTCTCGCGGCCCTCGCCCTCGACCCGGTGGCAGGCCACGCACTGCCTGCGGAAGACGAGCCGGCCAGCGTCGGCACTGCCGCGGGCCGGGAGGCTTGCGCGGTAGGCGGCCACGAGCTGCTCCCGGTCGGCCGGTGGCGGCGGGCCGAGCACATCCACCGCGCGGCCGGCCACAGCGGGCGTCGGAAAGGCCCAAAGCGCGGCGGCCGTCGACCGGTCGAGATCGCCGGCGGCGATGGCACCCGATGCGATCGCGTCGAGCAGCGCGATCGCCCGCCGCGGATCGCGCACGAGCGCCGCGGCGGCCGCCTGCCGCGGCTCGGCCGGGAGGCGGGCCAGCGCCGCGGCGAGTGTCGGTCCGGCGGCCGGATCCCGCGAGCGGTCGGCGGCGTCGATCGCGGCCAGCACGAGCCGGGGCGGTGCGTCGGGAGCGAGCAGTTCGCCGAGCCCCGCCACGCCGCCGAGCGCCATGCCCCGCGCCCCGCGGATCCGCGCGTCGAGATCGGCCGACGGGTCGATGGCGATGGAGCGGTTCCAGTCCGCCAGCCGCCGCAGCAGTCCGCGGGTTTTTTCCACCGGCTCGATCGCCGCCAGCCTGTCGCCGAGCGCCGCCGACAAAGCGTCGACCAGCAGCGTGGCCGCCGCGTGGCCGTCGCCCTCTGCAGACGCCGACGCCATGGCATCGATGCCGGCGATGAGCCGCGCGAGCTCGCCGGCGTCGTGCCGGCGGCCCACCTGGCCGACCAGGCCGGGAAGCGCGGCCGCGGGCCCCGGGCGGTCGAGCAGCGCGGGCGCGGCCAGCCACGCCTGCACGATGCCGCCCGCCTCGCCCCGTAGCGACGTGAACGCGGCGTAGCGGCACCACGGATCGGTGGCGTCTCGTTCCAGGAGGGTGCGGATCACCGCCACGCGATCGGCGTCGGGCAGCCGGCGGGCCGCGAGCGCCAGCGGAAACCGCACCTCGATCGCAGGCTCCGCCGCCGCAAGCGCCACGAGCCTGGCGGCCACGGCGGCCGGCAGCGGACCGTCGGGCTCGAAGCCGTCGGCGAGCTGGACGGCGGCCGCCCGCACCGCGGGCTCCCGGGCGTCGACGAGCGCGAGCAGGTCGGCGGCGTCGAGTGTGCCCAAGCCGGCGGCGGCATGGGCCGCGTGGACGCGGGCCAAGGTCGAGGCCTCGGGAGTGCGGCAGACCGCGCGTAGCAGCGGTGCCGCAGCCGGATCCGCCCGCTCGACGAGCAGCCGCTGCGCCGTGTCGCGGTGCCAGCCGTTGGTGTGGCCGAGCAGAGCGACGAGTTCGGCCGTCGACGCCTGGCCCAGCCGGGGAAACGGCTTCCGCGCGGCATTGCCGCCGGCCGTGAGCCGCCAGAGCCGGCCGGTGTCGCGGCCGCTCGTCAGGTCGAGGTGTTTCTTGATCGGCGGCGCGAGCGACTGCGGGTGCTCGATCACCTCCCGCTGCATGTCGACGATCCAGACCGCGCCGTCGGGACCGTTGGCGAACTGCACCGGCCTGAACCAGATGTCGGTCGACGCGACCAGCTCGCTCTCTCGATCGACCCGCTCGGCCCGCACGCCCGCGCCGTGCGGCACGAGCCGCTTCCTATGGACGAGGTTGCTCCCCACGTCGCCCACGACGAGCATGCCGGCGAGTGCGCCGACCGCGTCGCCGCGGACGAAGGTGATGCCGGTGGCGCTCGTGAAGTAGCCGGCGGGCCGGCCGCCCCCCTCCACCACCCCCGGCACGATGCCGCTGGCCCGCAGCCGCGTCCGCAGGATCCGCCAGGGCTCCACGGGGCTCACACGGAAGACCGCGGCCTGCGGGCCTTCGATCGCGATGCTCTCTTTCGCGGCCGTGGCGGCAAAGAAGGGATTGGCCGCCAGAAAGCGGTCGTCGACCATGCAGCGGATGGCGTGGTCGCTGTTGTGGCAGACGTAGGCGTTGCCGGCGTCGTCGGTGGTGCGGCCATGCTGGGCGCCGCCGGTCTCGGGCCGGAGGTCGAGCGTGCGCGGATCGAACGAGAAGTCGCGGCCCGCGATCGACACCGTCGGGCCGGTCGGCTGACCGTCGGCGGCGACACGGCGGATCCCGCCCCCGGTCGAGCTGCCGGCGGCGTGGATGCGGTTGTCGAGGCCGTAGGAGAATGAGTTGAACAGGCCCTGCACGTTGGTGGTGCCGAACCCGGTGAACACCGTGCGGCGGTCGTCGGCCACGCCGTCGCCGTCGGTGTCGACGAGCCGGACGATGTCGGGCGCGTCGCCGACGAACACGCCTCCCTTCCAGGCGACCACCGCCGTCGGCCAGGCGAAGCCGTCGGCGTAGACGGTCGCCCGGTCGTAGCGGCCGTCGCCGTCGTCGTCGTGGAGCAACCGGATCCGCCCGAGCTTCTCCGACTGGTTCTCGCTGTAGCCGCGCATCTCCGCCACGAACAGCCGGCCGTCCTCGTCCCACGACACCGCCACGGGGCTCGCCAGGAGCGGCTCGTGCACCGCGAGGTCGAGGGCGAACCCGGGCTGCACCCGCATCGTCGCCACGGCCGCCGCCGGCGGCACCTGCGGGATGCGGGGGAGGTCGGCGGAGTAGTCGGAGTCGTTGGCGGGCTGGTCGGCGCGGGAGAGGTGTGCGGCGACCGCGATCAGCACGAGTGTGAGCAGGCGGGTGACGTTCGTCACGGCGGAGCCTCCGAGAGTCACTGTGGGGCCTCGAGCAGCTGCCGCATCGCCGCCATCAGCGGCTGTTCGGCCTCCGGGCCGACGAAGGAGCTGGTCACCTGCGTCTCGTAGCCGCCCTGCGGGTAGGCGACGGCCGTGCCGATGTAGCCGGGGCCGTAGTCGCCATACGCGGCCATGAAGACGTCGAGATCGGGCCGCATCGACCGCGCGGCCAGCTGGTATTCCACGAACAGTTCGCCGGGCATGTGGAGCATCCGCGCCCTGCCGATCCGCAGACAGGTGACGTCGATGGCGTGCTTCGTAGCGGCCCGGGTGGCGAAGGCGAGCGCGTCGATCGATGAAAACGTGCCGCGGTCGGGCTTCGCGCGGATCGCGGCGGCGAGCGCGTCGCGGTCGAGCTCCGCGCGGGCGGCGAGCGTCACGGGCACACTGCCCCAGCCGACATCTGCGGCCGCCAGCGGCCGGCGGGCCTGCGCGGCGACGGCGTAGGCCGCCCGCATGCCGGCCGCCAGCCGCAGGGCGAGGTTCACGCGGTTGGCATGCGCGCCGTCGTTGTATTTCCCGGCGGCGACGTTGCCCCCGGCGCCAGTGAAGTGGACGTGCAGCGCGGTCGGCAGATCCTGCGAGCGGATGAGCCGGGCGATGCCGGGAAAGTCGGGGCCGGGGATGCCGGTGCGGTAGTAGCTCATCGGGTGGCAGGCATAGCTCGTGATCACGGCGAGCGGCTCCTCGCCGGCGAAGAAAGCCAGCGCCGCCACCTCCGGATCGATCGTGCCCTCGGGCCACGCGGCCACCTGCGGGTCCTTCGTGGCGCTGCTGCGCCAGGCGACGAATTTGCCTTCGGCGTCGAGCAGCCTGCGGTTGCTGGCCACCTGCTCGACCGGGCCGCGGCCGAATCCCACGTGGCTGGCGGCGCGGGCGTTGGGCAGCGCCGCGGCCACCGCCGCGGCCGTGCGGGCGATCACCTCGCGGTGGAAGTCGCCGTCGAACCGCGGATGATTCCGCACTGCCATGT
>JBIJCD010000005.1:0-25958 GCA_044344895.1 Pirellulales bacterium
ATGTCCCTGCGCGACCGCCCGTATTCTGCCTCAAGGCTCCCGCCCGATGCCACCCCCGGCGACACGCACCACAGCGCCATCCTCGCCATCGCCATGTCGTGCCTGCTCCAGGCGATGACTACGTCGGCCCGTGCCGACGACGAATGCCCGCGTGATGCCGGAGCTACCCGCCAGGCCGCCGCTGCTCGCAAAAGCACCTGCCGCGGCGCGAGCCGGTCACGACTGCAACCGCACCGCGGCCGCCATCGCCGCCGTCACCTGCCGCAGCTCGTCGGCGGAAATTGTGAACGGCGGCGTGGCATAGAGCACGCTGCCGATCGGCCGCAGCCAGACCGATCGCTCGAGCACGAGCGGCATGAGCGACTTCCGATCGAAGGGCCGCGTCGTCTCCACGGCGAGGAAGCCGCCGCGGCAGCGGACATCCCTCACCTGGGGCAGCGAGGCCAGAGGCGCGAGCCACTCGCGGCCCAGCCGCTCGATCGCCGCCACTTCCTCGGCCACGGGCCGCCGCTCGAAGAGGTCGAGCGACGCGTTGGCCGCGGCGCAGCAGAGCGGATTGCCCATGTAGGTGGGCCCGTGCATCAGGGCGTGGTCGGGATTCTCGCTCCAGAAGGCGGCGAAGACGTCCGTCGTCGCCACGGCCGCGGCCAATGGCAGTGTGCCGCCGGTGAGCGCCTTGCCCAGACAGAGGATGTCGGGCACGACTCCCGCCCAGTCGCAGGCGAGCAGCCGGCCGGTCCGCCACAGGCCCGTCGCGATCTCGTCGGCGATCACGAGCAGGCCCGCCTCCCGCGCGGTCGCCACGAGCCGCCGGAGCTGCTCCGGCGAGTGAAACCGCATGCCGGTCGCGCACTGCACGAGCGGCTCGACGATCACCGCCGCGCACTCGCCCCGCACCCGATGGAGAAATTCGGCGAACGACCCCCAGCCCGCCTCGTCGGTCGGCAGCTCGTGCGGATACTGTTCCAACAGGAAGCCGCGAAAGTGCCTGTGCATGCTGTCGTCGGGATCGCAGACGCTCATCGCGCCGCTCGTGTCGCCGTGGTAGGAGTGCCGCAGGCAGACGAACCGCTTCCGGCCCGGCTCGCCCCGGTTCATCCAGAACTGCGCGGCCATCTTCATGGCCACCTCGACGGCCACGGATCCTGAATCGCAGAAGAAGGAATGGTTGAGGCTGCCCGGGAGCAGCCGCGCGAGCCTGTCCGCCAGCCGCACTGCCTGCGGATGGTCGATGCCCCCGAGCATCACGTGGGGCAGGGTGCGGGCCTGCTCGACGATCGCGTCCACGATGTGCGGGTGGCGATGGCCGTGGCAGGCGGTCCACCACGACGCGATGGCGTCGATGATCTTCTGACCGGAGGCAAGCTCGAGCCAGGATCCCTCGGCGGCCACGACGTGGAGCGGCTCGGCGGCCGTCTTCATCTGGCAATAGGGCCGCCAGAGCGTGAAAGCCTCGAGCCCCGGGGGCGATCCGTGCGGGTCGGCCTCGCACCCCTGCCCGGCACGCACCGGCTCCAGCTGCTTCAGCCCCGCGGCCATCCAGACGTCGATGCTCATGGCGTCAGACCACCTCTCCCGCCGGCGTTGGGGCCGACCGCATCGCCCCGTCGATCCGTTCCAGGATCGTACGGATGATCTCGCGGTCGGACTCGGGCCGCCGCTGGCTCTGCGGATGGGGCTCGTCGGCCGCGATGAGGCCGCGGAGGTGGAGCGACTGGGCCATCGAATGCTTGTAGGCCGGCACCGGACTGCGAAACGCAAAGTCGCCGAGGGCCTGCAGTGCGTCGTCGAGTTCGTCGAACCGGCTGTCGCCCGCCGCCCACCAGCGGTCTCGCTGGGCGAAGGCGTCGGGCGCCGCCGTGGAGAGGCCCAGCAGCCAGTCGCTGCCGTACCGCACCATGTCGATCGCCAGGTCATTGCCGGTGAGCACACGAAACTCCGGCCGCACTCGGTCGCGGAGCGCCAGCCGCTGCCATTCCAGCCGCCGAGAGAGCGACGAATGCTTGGCGGCGATGCACTCCGGGATCTGCAGCATCTCGGCGTAGGCGTCGAGGGAGAGCACGCGGCCGTTCGGCACGAATACGGGCGACAGCTCGAAGCCGATGAACCGCGGCACACGGCGGGCGAGCCGGCGATAGCAGGCCAGCATCCCGGCATCGCCCCCGGCCGTGAGGCCGTACGACGGGAAGATCACCGGCAGGCCGCCGACGGTCGCGATCATGTCGAACTGCCGGCCGTAGCCCGGCTCGTCGAAGGCGGCGCCGGGAGCGTCCACCACGCATGCCCCCGCCACGAGGTCGCCGCCGCCGACCGCCTCACGGGCGATCCGCAACGCCTCGCGCCGCGTGGCGTCGTCGATCAGGTGGACGTAGCCCGTGTCCATGTTGACGGCGGGCGTGATGCCCGCGGCCGCGGTCCGGGCGACGTGGGCGGCAAACCCGTCCCAGTCGATCCGCCGGTCGGCGGTGAAGGGGAGGAGGATCGCCGACATCCCGCGGATCGTCCGCCGCGGACGGACGAGCGTCGCGGGATCGACCGCCAGGCCATCGTGCTGCGAAAGTGCCATGCGGCCAAGTATCCTGCATAGCGTCCGGGTTCGCCACCGCGTGCCGACTCATGCGGGCTGATGGCGGCGGCTCTCGACCGTGAGCTGCCGTGCCGTAGACTTTTTCGCATCGGAGCGCCTCGCCGCATGCCACCATCCTTTCCCCGCATCGCCCGGTTTCGCACGCCCGCCGACCTGCGGCAGCATCTCGCCAGCCTGGCCGCGCCGATCCCGCTCGACGACGAGATGCTCTCCGCTGCGGCCGGCTCGCCGCTGGCGGAGCCGATCGACGTCGGCGGCCGCCGGGTCGGCAATCGCTGGTGCATCCATCCGATGGAAGGCTGGGACGCCACCGCCGACGGCCTGCCCACCGACACGCTGCTGCGCCGCTGGCGGCATTTTGGCACGAGCGGCGCCAAACTCGTCTGGGGCGGCGAGGCGGTGGCCGTCGTGCCTGAGGGCCGGGCCAATCCGCACCAGCTCTGCGCGCCGGCCTGCGGCAGGGATGGGTTCGCGACACTCTTGTCGACGCTACGGGAGTCGCACCGCGAGCGGCACGGCGGCACCGACGACCTGGTCGTGGCCCTGCAGCTGACCCATTCGGGCAGGTTTTCGCGGCCGACCACGGCAGGCCGCAGGCCGCGGGTCGCGCATCATCATCCTATCCTCGACGCCTGGCACCGCATCGACGCCGCCGACACATCGCTCATGCTCTCCGACGACGAGGTGGAGCGGCTCGTCGACCGCTATGTCGCCGCGTCCCGCGATGCACAGGCAGCCGGCTTCGACATGGTCGACGTGAAGGCCTGCCACGGCTATCTCCTCCATGAGTTTCTCTCGGCCCGCCGCCGGCCGGGCCGTTTCGGCGGCGACTTCGCCGGCCGTACGCGGCTGCTCCTCACGATCATCGACCGTATCCGTGACGCCTGCCCGGGCCTCGTCGTCGGCGTGCGGCTCTCGCTCTTCGACACCGTTCCGTGGCGAAAGGTTGACGACCACGGCGAGCCGTGGCCGGTCGCCGACGCGCTGCCCTATGACGGCGGCTTCGGCGTCGACGCCGACGATCCCTCGGCGATCGACCTCGACGAGCCGATCCAGCTGCTCGCCGCCTTGCGCGATCGCGGCGTGGCCGCCGTGAATCTCTCCGCCGGCTGTCCCTACACCGTGCCCCACATCCTGCGTCCGGCGACGTTTCCACCGTCCGACGGCTATCCGCCGCCGGAGGATCCGCTCGTCGGCGTCTGGCGACAGATCGACGCGGTGCGGCGGGCGAAAGAGGCGGTGCCGGGGCTGGTGCTCGTGGGCTCGGGCTACAGCTACCTGCAGGACTACGTCGCCCACGCCGCGCAGGCGGTCGTGCGGCTGGGCTGGGTCGACCTCGTGGGCCTGGGACGGATGGTGCTTTCCTATCCGGAGCTGCCCGCCGACGCGCTCGCGGGCCGGCCGCTCGTCCGCACGGCGGTCTGCCGCACGTTCAGCGACTGCACGACTGCGCCGCGGAACGGCCTCCGCAGCGGCTGCTATCCGCTCGATGCCTTCTACAAGAAGCTCGACCCGGAGGCCGCGCAGATGAAGGAGATCAAGCAGCGGAGCTAGGCCGCGCGGACCAGTTCGCACACCCCTTGACAGCCTTCACAAGCACTCTACCTTAGAGGGGGTCCTCCCACCATTCGGTGCGTGCGACCAGGCCTAAAAAAACGGTGCGGCGATGTCACGTCACGGACGGTCACGCGAGCACGCCACAGGGCACGACTCCCGGCGGCACGGCACTCGAGCGAACGGCAGTCCGCGGCACTCCGTCTCGGTGCTAGGTATGTCTAGCCACCCTGCGACGGCCCGCGACGAGCGCATCACCGCAGTCATCCTCGAGCTCGCCGAACTCGGCCGACGGATCGGCCGGCGGGCCGCCGACCTCGCCCGGCTGGCCGAGGCGACGCGACCGGCCTCGACCGAGGGCGACGGCTCCGCCGCGGCTGATCTTGCCGCGGCTGCAGCCGATCTGGCGGCCGGAGCCGACGCCATGGCGACGAAAAGCCGGCCAAGAGGGAAGGGCTCATCGCGGGAGCGCAGGGCCGCGCCGGTCACTTCCCCAATCGACCGGCGAAGATCCCGGGCATCAGGCGGCCTGCCGCAGCCCGCCCCGGCGATCCGCCATCGATCCCGGACGGCCGTGGCCCGGTCCGGCACGGCCTCACTCGCGAAATGGTCTGCAGTGGTCCGCGGGCCGGTGCTGATGAGCGGCCTCGTCCACGCCGTAGCGATCGTCGCGCTCTCGCTCTTTTTTCTGCCCGCCCCGAAGCACCGCACGCCGCTCGCGCTCGACTTTGGGACCACCGAAGCGGCCGGGAGCGCCGAGTTCGCCGCAGTCGACCTCGCCCCGGCCGATCCGGTGGCCGAGGCCGAGGCGGCGGAGATGAACTCGTTCCTCGCCGAGCCGCTGCCGATGATCGACGAACGACTCGTCGTGGAGTCGCCCGCCCTCGAGGCATCCGAACTGGAGCCGACATCACTCCTGGAGCCTGTCGCCGCGGATGCCGCCGCGCTGGCGGCCGCAGCAGCTCCCGATCTCTTGGCCGCCGACGCGATCGGCGGTGGCGGGCTCGCGGCCGAGCCCGCCGGCGGGGGTGGGGGAGGTCCGGGCCACACGCCCGCGGCAGCCGCCGCTGGCCGCCAGGCTGCGACGTTTTTCGGCCGCAACGGCACCGGCAACACCGTCTGCTTTCTCTGCGACAATTCCAGCAGCTACCGCGACGGCGGATTCCACATGGTGCTCGACGAACTCGCCCGGGCCGTGGATGGCCTTCGGCCAGACCAGTCGTTCTTCGTCGTTTTCTTCAGCGACGCGGCCTATCCCCTCTTCCATCCGGCCCCCGCAGAGGGGCTCGCACCGGCCACGCCCGACAACAAGCGCAGGCTGCGGGCCTGGCTGCAGACAGCGGAGATGTGCCGCGGCGGCCAGGGCATCCACGACGCCGTGAAGCTCGCGGGCTCACTCGAGCCCCACGTCGTCTATCTGCTTTCCGACGGACAGATGACCGGGAGCGTAGTCGATCGGGTGCGTGACGCCGACTTCGGCGCGGCGACCGTGCACACTTTCGGCATCCAGCAATCGGCCATCGACCGTCGCAGCGGCCAGGTCGATGCCGACCGGCTCCGCGAGCAGGAGGGCTACAACCGCAACCTCCTCACGATCGCAACGGCCCACGGCGGCGGCTTCACGCCGGTCATGGTGCCGCCGGCGGCGGCTGCCCTCGAACGGCTGAGGCCGATCGCCCGAAACCGCACCCGGGGACCGGTCTGGGGGCTACGGCTCTAGAGCGGACCTGACGCTGCGCTCGGCATCCTGCCGAGCAGCTTCACGCAAAACACCGCATCCTGCGGTTTTTGCTTGGCGGGCATCCGCCCGCTGGTGCTGCGCTCGGCATCCTGCCGAGCAGTCTTCTCGCAGCACGGCAAACGAGGGGCTGCCCGTGCCCTGAGAGCCGGCGTAGCTGGCAAGCGCAGCCATGGATGGCGGAGCGCAGCCAGCTTCGAGTGAGCGGAGGCCACGATGGCCGTAGCGAACGTCCGGCGACGGGGCACGGGCAGCCCCGGCACGCCAGCTTCACGCAAAACACCGCATCCTGCGGTTTTTGCTTGGCGGGCATCCGCCCGCTGGTGCTGCGCTCGGCATCCTGCCGAGCAGTCTTCTCGCAGCACGGCAAACGAGGGGCTGCCCGTGCCCCGCGGTGCGAGCGACTCGCAGCGGGCGGCGTTCGACGCCGCGACACACTCCCGCTACGCTGTCTGGTCATGGACGACTTCGTCGCAGCGGCGTGGCGGTGGTGGCTCACGATCTGGCCGCACGTGCTGGCGACGTCGGTCCTCGCGCTCAACCTCGTGGCGAGCGCCCACGCGATCCTCGTCAAGCGCGACACCCGCTCGACGATCGGCTGGGTCGGCCTGATCTGGCTCTCCCCGGTCTTCGGCGCCATCGCCTACGCCGTGCTCGGCGTCAACCGGATCCGGTCTCGCGCGGGCCAGCTGCGGGCCGGCCAGCTGGCCGTGATCCGCGAACTGCGGGCCGACGTGCCCACGACCGCGCAACTCGAGACGGCCATCGGCCCCGCCGACTCGCCACTGCGGTCTTTGGCGACGCTCGTGGGCAGCGTGACCGGCCGGCCGCTCGTGGCGGGCAACGCGATCGAGCCGCTCATCGACGGCGACGAGGCCTACCCGCGGATGCTGGCCGCCATCGACGCCGCCACCAGCAGCGTCGGCATGGCCTCCTACATCTTCGACAACGACCCGACCGGCAGGCTGTTCGCCGAGGCGCTGGCGCGGGCGGCCGCCCGCGGCGTGGCGGTGCGGGTGCTCGTCGACGGCATCGGCTCACGTTACACCTGGCCCTCGATCGTCGGCGTGCTCTCCGGCAAGGGCGTCCGCGTCGAGCGGTTCCTGCCCACCACCGTGCCGATCTACTTCCCCTACGCCAACCTCCGCAACCACCGCAAGATCCTCGTCGTCGACGGCACGATCGGCTTCACCGGCGGCCTCAACGTCCGCGACGGCTGCTGGCTCGCCCACCGGCCCCGGCATCCCGTCCGCGACATGCACTTCGAGCTGCGCGGCCCGGTCGTGACGCAGTTGCTCGAGGTGTTCGCCGAGGACTGGGCCTTCGCCGCCGACGAAGTGCTCGTGGGCGACGCGGCCGACGCGGCCGCGAACACCGCCTGGGCGCCGAGCCTGGAGGCGGCGGGCGAGATGCTGGCGCGGGGCATCCGCTACGGACCCGACGACCCCGACATCGGCCGCATCAAGCTGGTGATCGTGGGCGCCCTGGCCGCCGCGCAGAAATCGGTGCGGATCATGACGCCCTACTTTCTTCCCGACGACGCCGTCTGCCAGGCGCTCGACGTCGCCGCCATGCGCGGCGTCACGGTCGACATCGTGCTGCCCGACCAAAACAACCTCGCGCTGGTCAGTTGGGCCTCGACCGCGCTGCTCTGGCAGGTGCTGGGGCGCGGCTGCAACGTCTGGATGTCGCCGCCCCCCTTTGACCACACGAAGCTGATGGTCGTCGACGGCTCCTGGGCGATGTTCGGCAGCGGCAACTGGGACGACCGCAGCATGCGGCTCAACTTCGAGTTCAACGTGGAAACCTACGACCACGATCTGGCCGCCGGCCTCGACCGCCACGTCGCGGGCGTGATCGCCCGCTCGCGGCGCCGCACGCTCGAGGAGGTCGACGCCCGCAGCCTGCCGGTCCGGCTGCGCGACGGCGTGGCCCGCCTCTTCTCCCCCTACCTCTGATCCGAGTTGCCCGCAGGAGTCAGGCCCCGCCGCGACACGGCGTGCGGCGGTTGCCAGCCCGCGGCCCACGGCCTACAGTCAGCGGCCATGGCAGCCACCCTGACCCCCGCCGGCACGACGGGCCTCCCCGTCGACGCGCTCCGGGCGATCGGCCGCGAGTTCCACTCCCGGTCATGGTCGCTCGGCACCAGCAGCAACTACAGCGTGGTCGCCTCCAGAGACCCGCTCGAACTCGTGATCACGGCCAGCGGCAAGGACAAGTCTGCCCTGGGCCCCGACGACTTCGTTCGCGTCGACGCGGCGGGGCGGGTGATCGACGGCTCGTCCCGCAAGTCTTCGGCCGAGACGCTGCTGCACTGTCTGATCGCCGACCTGGTGCCTTCGCTGGGCGGCGCCCCCGTCGGCGCCGTGCTCCACACCCACTCGGTCTGGAGCACCATTCTCTCCAGCGATGACCTCCGCCGCGGCAGCCTGCGCATCGAGGGCTACGAGATGCTCAAGGGCCTGGAGGGTATCGGCACCCACGAGACGTTCGAGGAGGTGCCGATCTTCGCCAACAGCCAGGACATGACGGAACTGGCGGTCCGGATCCGCGACCGGCTCAAGGGCCTCGAGTGGGGCGACCCGAAGCGACCGCCCTGCCACGGGTTCCTGCTCTCGCGGCACGGCCTCTACACCTGGGGCCAAACCCTGGCCGAGGCCCGGCGGCACGTCGAGATCTTCGAGTTTCTCTTCGAGGTCGTGGCCCGGAACCGCACGCTGGCCGCCGCCCCCGTTCACCAGCAGTTTCAGCAGCAGCAGTAAAGAAGAGCACCGAGCCCGATAGCACAGCGCACACAGCGAGGCCCCACCATGGCGATCGTCACCGTTCCCGCCGAGTCGCGGCGGATCACCGACCCGGCCGAGATCACGACCTTCCTCAAGGCGCACGGCATCGACTACGCGATCTGGCCGCTGGAGGACCGGGTGAATCCGGCGGCGCCCGCCGAGGCCATCCTGGCCGCCTACGACCCCGAAATCGCCGAACTCAAGCGCCGGGGCGGGTTCGTCACGGCCGACGTCATCGACGTCTACCCCGACACGCCGAACCTCGACGCCATGCTGGCGAAGTTCAGCAAGGAGCACACCCACACCGAGGACGAGGTCCGTTTCATCCTGCAGGGCAGGGGCGTGTTCCACATCAACCCGGGCGATCGGCCCGTGTTCGCCATCGAGGTCTGGGCGGGCGACATGATCAGCGTGCCGCTGGGCACCCGCCACTGGTTCGACCTCTGCACCGACCGCCGCATCCGCGCCATCCGGCTCTTCCAAGACATGAGCGGCTGGACGCCCCACTACCTCGAGAACGGCGTGCACGCCGGATACGAGCCCCTCTGCATGGGGCCGGCCTGGATCCCCGGGCAGGGTCTTCCCGGCGAGGGAAGGGCCGCCTCGTGATCGTCTTCGGTGGCCGCGGCATCCTGCTCGACGTCGAGGGCACGACGTCGTCGATCTCGTTTGTCTACGACGTGCTCTTCCCGTTCGCGCGGCAGCACATGGGCGACTTCCTCGCCGCCCGTGCCGCCGATCCCGCGGTGCGGGCCGTCGCCGGTGCGCTCGAAGCGGAGGTGACGGGGCGACCGACGGCCGCCGCCGACCTCGCCGACCCGACGGTCGCCACGCGGGTGGCGCTGGCGGCGTTGACACTCATGGACCGCGACGCCAAGGTCACACCGCTCAAGGAACTCCAGGGAATGATCTGGAAGGGGGGCTTCGACTCCGGCGAACTGGTGGCACACGTGTTCGACGACGTGCCGACGGCGCTGGCGCACTGGGCCGATTCGGGACTCGACGTCCGCATCTACTCGTCGGGCTCGATCGACGCGCAGAAGCTCTTCTTCGCGCACACGGCCGGCGGCGACCTCACGCCCCATCTCCGTGGCCACTACGACACGACGACCGGCCCCAAGCGGGAGGCGGCCAGCTACCGCGCGATCGCCGCCGACATGGGTCTCGAGCCGCGGGACATCCTGTTCGTCAGCGACGTGGGGGCCGAACTCGACGCGGCGCGGGAGGCGGGAATGGCCACGGCGCTGGCGGTCCGCCCCGGCAACCGCGACCCGGGTGGCCGGCTGGAGCACGAGTCGCTCGCGTCGTTCGCCGAAATCGTCACCTGACCGCGCTGGCGGTCCCCGGCCATCGAGGCCGACCACATCCCCGAGGCGGATCCGCACGATGCCCACCGGACAGGAACATCAGCCCGACACGGCAGCCATCCGCTGCGGCGCCGCCGCGTCAACCGCGCCGCAGATCGACGATGCCATCCGCGAGGCCGTCGCCGCCGCCTCCGCCCAGGCGGGCCCCGCGGCGCAGGTCGCCGTGGCCTTCGTCTCGGCCGGCTACGGCGACGCCATCCGACCGGCGCTCGAGGGGCTGGCCGATGCGGCCGGCACGCCGGTGGTGATCGCCGCCACCGCCGAGGCGGTGCTGGCCGACGGCGTCGAATACGAAGCCGCCCCGGCGGTGACGGTGTGGATGGCGAGCATGCCCGACGCCACGCTCGTGCCCTTCTCGCTCGAATACTCGCAGACGCCGGACGGCGGCATGTTCGCCGGCTGGCCGACCGAACTCGACGGCCCGTGGCCCGACGGGGCGGCGGTGGTGCTCCTGGCCGACCCGTTTTCATTTCCGGTCGACGCGTTCATCAAGCGGATGGACGAGGATCACCCCGGCGTGCCGATCGTCGGGGGCATGGCCAGCGGCGGCTTCCAGCCGGGCGCCAACACGCTCGTCGTCGGCTCCCGAACGTACGACTCCGGCGCTGTCGGCTTCGTCGTGGGCGGCGGCGCCCGCATCCGCCCGGTGGTCTCGCAGGGCTGCCGCCCGATCGGCCGTCCGCTGGTGGTCACCAAATCCGAGGAGAACGTCATCATCGAACTCGGCGGCAGGCCAGCGCTCGAGCGGCTCAAGGAGATCTACGGGGCGCTCGACCCGGCCGACCGGGAACTCGTCCGCTCGTCGCTGCACGTCGGCCGGGTTGCCAGCGAGTACAAGGACAGCTTCCAACGGGGCGACTTCCTCGTGCGGAACGTGGTCGGCGCGGATCCCGAATCCGGCGTGATCGCCGTGGGCGACGTCGTCAGGACCGGGCAGACCGTCCAGTTTCACGTTCGCGACGCGCGGAGCGCCGACGAGGACCTGCGGGCCCTGCTCGCGCAGGAGCGGGGGCGGAGCGACCGGACGGCTGGCGCGCTGGTCTTCACCTGCAATGGCCGCGGCACCCGGCTCTTCGACGAGGCTAGCCACGACGCCCGCTGCGTGCGGGAGATCATCGGCCACGTGCCGACGACCGGCTTCTTCGCGCAGGGCGAGATCGGGCCGATCGGCCGGCGCAACTGCCTGCACGGCTTCACGGCGAGCATCGCGCTCTTCGGGCCGCGGGACTGAGCCGCCGCGGTGACGACGGCGGTCGGGCCGCAGGCCGACCACCCGCGGCCACCGCGATGGCGGTGGACCGCACCGGCCGGGATTCACGGCAGGTTTTGCCCTTGCCCAGGCCGCAGAGCCTGCCTACCGTCCCCGCACTCCGGAGACCATCCGCATGCAGTTTCCTCGGCGTGGCAGGGCCACGACAACGATTTGGACCGCCTCCGGTGCCGTTGCGGCGTTGGCGGCGTCCGGCTGCGCGCACCATCGCGCCGACCAATACTCCTACGCACCGCCCTACGCACCGCCCGTCTACCCGCAGCCCCAGGCACCGGCTCCCGCCGCCTATGCGTCGGCGCCGGCCGCCGTGATCCCGGCCGGCGCGGTCCCCACGGGAGTGGTGCCGGCAGCACCCGTCATGGCCGCTCCGGCGGCAGGGCAAGCGGGAGAGGTGGTCGTGGCGGCCGGGTCGCCGTGCCCGCCCTGCGCGACGGAAGGGATCGTCGTCGGCGCGACCGCCATGATGGACGGCGGCGGCCAGACGACTCCTTGCCCGCCCGGCCCCTAAACGACACCCGGACGAACACCGATGCGCAGACCACCGACCACGGACATGGAGTGAGGACACGGCTGTGATGGCACCACTCAGACACACCAGGGCAGCCGCATCCTGGATGCAGCAGGTCGCCGTGCGGCTCGCGGCGCTGGCGATCGCCAGCCTGGCTCTCCCGGCCGCTGCGCAGACGACCGCGGCCCCCGCCGCCGCGATCCGACCGGCAGCGGTCGCCGGCGCGGCGGCGATGAACCCGCTCGCCCCGCTCGACACCTCCAGCCCGCGGGCCACGCTGCAGAGCTTTCGGCAGACCGTCGATCGCATCTTCGCCATCGTCCGCGCCGAAGGCGCCGCGGCGCAGCGGCGGCCCGAGAGCGGCCACCTGATGCGGCAGGCGCTCGGCTGCCTCGACCTCACGAACGTTCCGTCGTCGCTGGTCAACTCGCAGGGGGGCGAGGCCGCCGTCTGCCTCAAGGAAGTGCTCGACCGCATCCCGCTGCCGGCCATGGCCGCCATCCCCGATGCCGCCGCCGCGCAGGCCGGCAGCCTGAAGCGGTGGCGGCTGCCCGACACGGAAATCTGGCTCGTGCGGATCGCCGACGGCAACCGCGAGGGTGACTTCGTCTTCAGCGCCGACACCGTCTCCCGCGCCAAGAGGTTCTACGAGCGATCCCGCTCGCTGCCGTACCGCGCCGACGCGGGCAGCCCCGGTCTGCTCGAGATGTACGTCGAGGCGGGCGGCTGGATGATCCCCGAGGCGCTCATCAGGTCGCTGCCCGCCTGGGCGCACGTGCCGGTCGGCGGCGAGACGCCGTGGCAATGGGCCGCCACCGCCCTGCTGGCACTGCTCGCGGTGACGGCCGTCGTGCAGGCGTGGCGGCTGATGCGGTCGCTGGCGGAGAGCCGCCGGCATGCCACGGTGGCGAGCCTTGTGTTTCCCGCCACGCTCGTGGCTGTCAGCCTCGGCGCCGACTACCTGCTCACGTTCCAGATCCGCCTCACCGGCGACAACCTGCTGGCCGCGAAGGTCGTGCTCCAGGTCACGACCCTGGCGGGCGTGGTGGCGGGCGTGATGGTGCTGATGTCGTGGCTGTCCGACCTGCTCATCCAGGCCCGCGGCGCGGGGCACGAGGGGATCGAGACCCAGCTCATCCGGCTCGCTGGCAAGGTGCTCACGTTCGTGACGGTGGCCTGGATCGTGATCCAGGCGGCCGACTCGCTCGGCCTGCCGGTCACGCCGCTGGTGGCCGGCCTCGGGGCCGGTGGCCTGGCGGTGGCGCTGGCGTCGCAATACACGGTCGAGAACCTGATCGCCGGGCTCGTGATCTTCGCCGACAAGCCGGTCCGCATCGGTGACGAATGCCTCTACGGCTCGATCCGCGGCCGCGTCGAGCAGATCGGGCTGCGGTCGACGCGGATCCGCGGCGAGGACCGCTCGCTGATCTCCGTGCCCAACGCCGAGTTCGCCAAGCAGCAGCTTGTCAACTTCTCGCAGCGGGACCACATCCCGCTCAAGATTCCGCTGTCGCTGCCGGGCGGCACACCGCCGCGGCGGCTGCGGTCGCTGCTGGCCCGGCTGAGGCAGGTGCTCGTCGACCACCCGCGGCTGGCCGAGAAGCCCGTCGATGCCCGGCTCACCGGCCAGTCGGGCGACGCGCTGACGGTCGAGCTGACGGCGATGGCGCTCACCGAGGACGAGCAGGACTTCGCGGCCATCCGCGAGGACGTGCTCCTCGCGGTGATGGAGATCGTGCAGGACGCGACGGGCCAGGCCGACGGCGGTGACGCCGCCCGCTCGCTCCGGGCGGCGTAAGCCGCCGAGCGCGTACCATCGTGCGGACGCTACGGCCGCCACGACGCGCACGCCGTCAGAGCGGATGCCGCGAAAAGAACTCCCAGATCAGCGCGTTGGCATCGAGCGACAGCGCCGAGGGCCCGAGGTAGAACGAATCGGGCCGCCGGCCGGGCCAGGTGTGGCCGCCCCCCTCGATCCTGTAGAAGACGACCTCGCCGGCACACGAGCCATCGGCGGGCCGCCAGGTGAACCGCTCGATGGAGAGGCCATCGTCGGAGCATGAGACCTGCTCGCGGACGAACGCCGGCGAGCAACCGTTGGCGTGCACCCAGTCGAGCAGTCCGGCGAGCACCGGCCGGTGCGACACGCGGGTCACGCTCCGCCGGCCGACGCCCCCTTCCAGCGGCGTGAACTGGTCGAGCGTGCCGTGGAAGTGCAGCACCGGCACGGGCCGTAGGGGCGCGATCGACTCGAGCGCCAGCGGCCCGGCCACCGGTGCGATCGAGGCGATCCGCGGGGCGAGCTCCGCCGCCACCCGGTAGGCCATCATCGCGCCGTTCGACATGCCGGCGGCGTGCACGCGACGAGGATCGACCGGCAGCCGGGCGGCGACCGCGTCGATCACCGCCGCGACGAACCCCACGTCGTCCGAATCGTCGGCCCGCGCCTCGCCGCAGCAGTTGCCCCCGTTCCACGTCAGCAGCCCCTCCCGCGAGCCGGTGCCGGCCGGGAACACGACGATCGCCCGCCCGTTCGCCGCCAGCTCGTCGAGCCCGGAAAACCGCCGCATCATCTCGGGATGGCTCTGACCGCCGTGAAAGGCCAGCACCAGCGGCCAGCCCGCCGCCGGCGCGGCGGCCTCCGGCACGCAGGCGACGGCCGTGCGGAGCCGCGGCCCCACGGGAACCTCGATGGCGAGCGTTGTGAACATCCGTGGGTTTCGTGTGAGGCCGAGCCGGGGCTGCTGTCGCGTTTTTCCAGCGTCATTCCTACACTTCCTGCCGACCACCGCAAGGCTGCCGGTCAGCGTGGCGAACGATCCCGGGAGACGACTCGTGCCGGACGGAAGCATGGAACTGCCAGGCCATCTGCGTAGGCGGGTGGCGATCGACCGCGTCGCGCCGGAGATCGACGGCGGCCGGTTCGCCGTGAAGCGGATCCGCGGCGACGAGGTCGTGGTGGAGGCCGACATCGTCTGCGACGGCCACGACGAGCTCGACTGCCGGCTGCACGTGCGGCATGGCGACACCGGCCAGTGGCACGTCGTGCCGATGGCCTGCGACGGCAACGACCGCTGGCGGGCGTCGTTCATCGCCGACCGGATCGGCCTCTGGCAATATTTCGTGTCGGCCCGTGTCGACACGTTCGCGACGTGGCTGCGCGACCTGGGCCGCCGGGAGCAGGCGGGCGAGAACCTGCAGGTGGAACTCGCCGCCGGCAGCCAGATCGTCGCCGCCGCCGCCCACGCCGCGCCGCCGGGCGCCGCGATCGAGATCGAGCAGCTGGCGGCCCAGCTGAAGACGCCGGCCTGGAAGGACGTGGTGTATGGCGGGCGGCTCCGTGAGCTCGTGACGCTCTACGCCGACCGGCGTGACGAGACGCGGCTGGAGCCAGTGCGACTGGTCTGGGTCGACCGGGCGCGGGCGAGGTTCGGCAGTTGGTACGAAGTCTTTCCCCGCTCCTGGGGCCGCGTGCCCGGCGGCCACGGCACGCTGGCCGACCTCGCTGACCGGCTCGACTACGTCCGTTGGATGGGCTTCGACGTGCTCTACCTGACGCCGATCCATCCGATCGGCCGGGCGTTTCGCAAGGGCCGCAACAACTCGCTCGACGCCGGGCCGGACGACGTCGGCAGCCCCTGGGGCATCGGCAGCCCCGAGGGCGGGCACACGGCGATCCATCCGCAGCTGGGCACGTTCGACGACTTCGAGCGGCTGCGGGCGCGGGCCGACTCCCTCGGCATCGAGCTGGCCCTCGATTTGGCGCTGCAGTGCTCGCCCGACCATCCCTGGGTGCGCGAGCATCCCGAGTGGTTCCGCCACCGCGCCGACGGCTCGATCCAGTACGCCGAGAATCCGCCCAAGAAATACCAGGACATCGTCCCTTTCGACTTCCAGTGCGACCAGTGGCGGCAGCTCTGGGAGGCGATCCGCGACGTGGTGCGGTTCTGGGTGGAGAAGGGGGTGCGGATCTTCCGCGTCGACAACCCGCACACCAAGCCCTTCGCATTCTGGGAGTGGCTGATCGGCGACATCCACCGCCGCGATCCCGACGTGCTCTTCCTGTCGGAGGCGTTCACCCGGCCGAAGACGATGTACCGCCTCGCCAAGCTCGGCTTCACGCAGTCGTACACCTACTTCACCTGGCGGACGGAGAAGCAGGAGACGGCCGACTACCTCGTGGAGGTGACGACGCCACCGGTGGCCGAGTTCTTCCGCCCCAACTTCTGGCCCAACACGCCCGACATCCTCCACGCCACGCTCCAGCACGGCGGCCGGCCGATGTTCCTGGTGCGGCTGGCGCTGGCGGCGCTGGCGGTGGGCAACTGGGGCATCTACGGGCCGGCGATGGAGCTCCTGGAAGCCACGCCCCGCGACCCGGGCGGCGAGGAGTATCTCGACTCCGAGAAGTACGAGATCAAGGCGTGGAACGTGGAGCAGCCCGACAGCCTGGCGCCGTTCGTCCGCCGGCTCAACGAGATCCGCCGCGAGGAGCCCGCGCTCGCCCGCGTGCGGCCGCCGCTGATCCAGGAGATCGACGACCCGCACCTGCTCGCCTGGTGCCGCCACGACGACTCCAGCAGCAGCCGCGTACTCGTCGTCGTCAACCTCCAGCCCCACGAGCCGCGGACCGGCCGGCTCGTGCTCGACCGGCAGCGGCTCGGCCTCGCCGCCGAAGCGAGTGTCACCGCCCACGACCTGCTCGATCACGCCGAGCACATCTGGCCGACCGACGCGATCACGATCGAATGCACGCCGGACGAGCCCGTGCGGGTGTTTCGGCTCACCTAACACCTGTCGGCCGTTCGTGCCCCCCGCCGCAGCCCCATGCCGACCGACGACGCCGCCATCGCCGCACGCATCGCCGCCACGCTGCCGGCAGCACGCTGGTTCGCCGATAAGGGGGCCGCGATCGACCGCGTGGCGACCCACGACCAGCTCGCCCTGCCGGCCCCGTCGGGGTCGGGCGAACCATCCCTGTCGCTGCTGCTGGCCGACGTCCATGTCTCCGGCGGGAAGCGACCGCACCGCTACTGCCTCGTGGTCGATGCCGATGGCCGTGACGCGGCGAGCACGCCGACGTTCGCCCGCTGGCTGCTCGACACCGCGCTCGCAGGCGGGCGGCACGCGGCGGCCGCCGGCACGTTCGCCGGCCACGGCGAAGGAAGGGTGGCAGCGTCGGCTGCCGCCTCGGCACCGCCGACGGTCACGCCGATCGGCGGCGACGCCTCTAACTCGTCGTTCATCGTCGGTGCGAGCGACGCCGCCTTCGTCGTGAAACTCTTCCGGCTGTGCCGGGCCGGCATCCAGCCGGAGGTCGAGGTCGGCGAGTTTCTCGCTGCCTGCGGCTGGGCGGGCGCCCCGCGGCTCCGCGGCTGGCTGGAATACGCCACGACGGACGGGGAGTCGACCGCGCTGGCGACGGTGCATGACCTCGCCCCAGACTGCACGACCGCCTGGGACCGGGTCGGACGACTCCTCGCGGCCGGCGGCCCTGCTGCCGCGATGTCGACCAATCTGCTGCAGCGGATCGCCGCGATCGGTGGGCTCACGGGCGAGATGCACCGCGTGCTGGCTTCACGGCCCGACATCCCCGCCTTCGCGGCCCGGGTGCCGTCGTCCGCCGACCGGCTGGCCATGGCGACCAGGATGGCCGACCACGCAGCGGGCGTCTTCGCGCTGATCGAGTCGCGGCTGCCCAACGTCACACCGTCGATCGCAAAGCGGCTGCGGCGGCTGAGCGCCGCCCGCGACACACTGCTGGGCCGTTTCGCCGGCCTGGCATCGCTCGCCAGCGACGTGCCGCACATCCGCGTTCATGGCGACTACCACCTGGGGCAGGTGCTCGTGGGCGACGACGACCGGGTGTTCGTGATCGACTTCGAAGGGGAGCCCGGCCGCCCGCTCGTCGACCGGCGGGCGAAGGCTTCCGCCGCCAAGGATGTGGCGGGCATGTGCCGCTCCCTCGACTACGCCGTGCGATGCGCGGCCGCAGCCACCGGCCGGCCCTACCGCGCGGAGGACGCCCGCGCGTTGGAGGCCTGCTTCCTCGACGCCTACACAACCGCCGCGGCCGGGGCAGCCTGGTGGCCCGCCGATGACTCCACGGCCGCGGCACTGCTCGAGGTGCACCGGCTCGACAAAGCGATTTACGAACTGGCCTACGAGATCAACAACCGTCCCGACTGGATCGAGGTGCCGCTGGCGGCGCTCGAGGAGATCCTCTCTACGCCGGCCCCGTCCCGCGTTTGACGGGCGTGCCGTCCTCGTGCACCGCCACATCGAAGATCCGCAGGGCGTCGAGCCAGCGCATCATCTCGTCGTTTTTGAAGAGCCGCGGCACCATCGTGCCGGCCTCGATGTGGCCGTAGTAGAGGTCGGCCGCGCCGTGCTCGCGGCCGCCGATACGGCTCGTGACCCGCACCACGGAGCCGCTCGCCGACAGCTCCACCACCTCGGCGCAGAATTCGATCGTGTCGCCCGGCACCGCCTCGAAGTCGAACCGCACGCCTCCCACTTTCGCCAGCACCACCTGTCGCTCGAATTCCAGGGCGTCGGCCACGAGCAGGCCGGCGGTCTGGGCCATCCCCTCGAGGACGAGCGTGGCGGGCATCATCGCCGCACCCGGAAAGTGGTCGTGCAGCTGCTCCTCGGCGAGCGTCACCGCCTTCACGGCCCGCGCGCGCCGCCCCTTGACGAATTCGGTGAACCGGTCGATCCAAAACCAGCGCATCGCGAGGCCGCTCCGGCGGTGAAAGGGTTCAGGCCGTCGTTCCGACCACGTGCACGCCGCTGGTGAGCAAGAGCGGCCAGGGCGTGCGGTCGTAGCGGCACTGCACGAGCGCCGCCGCCAGGCCCGTCGTCGGCCGCTGGATCACCGCCGTCCGCTCGCGGCCCGCGACCGGCAGCGGCGTGGACGTCCATCGCGATTGACGAAAATCCCGGGTGGCCGACTCGGCCCGCCAGAGGAGCACCTCGGCAGGCGGCTCGTCGGACTCGAGCACGCAGGCGGCGCCGGCGGCGTGCGGCTCGAACCGCCATCCGATCGTCGGCAGCGGCCGCTCGCCCGCGGCGTGCCGCGCCATGGCCGCGAGCCATCCGGCGATCCGCTCCGGAGGCAGACCGTGGCCGCTATTGGGGCTGTACGACACCCAGCATGGGCCGCGCAGCCCGCTGCGGTAGACCTCGAGCGCCTCGAGCGGCCAATACGGGTCGTTGGTGCCCAGCGCGATCAGCTTGGGCAGCGTGAGCGTGTCGCGGTAGCTGTAGGGATCGACGATCTCCACGAGCTCGCGGCCGCGGGGTGTGGCCACCAGCTTCTCGATGCCGCGTGAGGTGTAGTCGTCGAGCTGCTCCGACAGTTTGCCGAAGCTCTCCACCTGCAGCCGGAGCTGCCGCTCCATCGACAGCATGTCGATCACCATCGGCACGGCGGCCACCACGCGCGGATCGACCGCGGCGGTCAGCCAGGTCGTCCAGCCCCGCTTGCTCGCCCCGGTGACCACGAAGCGGTCCGCCTCGATGCCCCACTCGGCGCGGGCCACCTGGCTGGCGGCGTTCATCCCCTCGACGGCCGCCTTCACCATCGGCAGAAGGAGCGGCCAGGTAAGGTCGCCCGTGCGGACGAACTGCTCGAACGAGTGGGCGATGAGGCCGTCCTCGACCAGGCCGTCGAACATCGGCTGGCAGGGCACCTGCCGGATGATCGCGGCGGGCATGTGCGCCGCGTTCGCCACCGTGGCCAAGAGCCGGATCGTGTCGGTGATCGGCAGCGGCCCCTGCTCGGGCACCTTCGCTGATTTTCCGCCGTCGATGCCGAGGAGCATCGTGGGACCGACGGCGCCCGCCGGGCGATACATCGACAGCTCGTGGATCCACTCGACGCCCCGCCACCGCTGGCTCACCAGCCGTAGCGTCCGCCACGAGCCCCCGGCGAACTCGCCGGCGTCGACGGGGTCGAAGCGGGTGGCGGCGTCGGCGGCGTGCGCGTAGTCGGCCAGCGGCCCGGTGGCCCGCCGGTCGGCCGGTACGGTGACGGCGTCTTGCCCGGTGGCCCGGCCCGCGACCGCGAGCGCGGCCCCGGCGAACCCGCCCGCCGTGAATTGGCGGCGAGACACCGGCTGCCCTCCCGCTGCCGCGGCGGCTGCCATGTCGTGCGACGACGGCATGTGTTCAGCGTCCGACACGGAGGGCCTCGAATGTTCGCAGGTGGCGGCACATGTAGATCGCAGCGATCCGCTGGGCCGCCTCGAGCAGCCGGTCGCGGGCCTCTTCGGGCTCGAGCACCTCCACCATGTCGGCGAGGCCCAGCAGCTGCGGGATCATCTCGTCGTCCCAGGCCCGCTCGATCTCCAGGATCACCGAGCCGTCGGGCTGGGCCTCGATCCGCTGCCGCGGATGGAACGGCTTCTCGCAGGCCCAGCGGGCCCGCGGCGGCAGCACCTTGATCCGGTAGCGGCGCGGCTCCGCCGGCGACCGGAAGATCGTGATGCTGTCGGCCAGCAGCGACTCGACCGACTCCCCGTGGCGGACGAACGTGCGGGACGTGGGCCTGGCGTCGGCGACACGGTCGAGCTTGAAGAAGCGGATCGAATCGTCGGCCTGCGGCCGGCCGCCCCGGGCCGCACGGCCGGCGGGCCGCGGCGCGCGGTAGCCGGCGATGTAGACGCTGCCGTCGTAGACGACGAGCGACTCCGGGCGGATCACGTAGGTTTTCGGCTTCTCGTCGGCGAGGCTCGTGTAGCGGATCTCGAGCTCCACCGTGTTGCGGATCGCGCGGTTGATCGCATTGAGCGTCCGGGGGCGATACTTCGCCGCCGCGGGCCGCGGGTGCACGAGCAGCCCCTCCTTGTGCTCCTCGACGTAGGCGAGCAGCTGTGGCGTGGCCACCCGCTCGAGCTTCGCGAGCAGTTGGCCGATGCCCCGCCAGTAGAACGTGCCCGCCAGCGGGGCGAGGAACTCGCGGGCCACTGAGAGCGACAACAATTCCGGCAGCGAGAACGTCGGCATCCGCAGCTCGCCGCGGCCCTTGCCGACCTCGATCTCCCAGGCATGGCAGGCGGCCCCGCCGGCTGACCGCTTCTTCGACTGCTTGATCGCGTAGCCGAACTTCTCCAGGAAGTCGAGGTCGCGGCGGATGTTCCTGTCGGACATCTCGTCAATCACGCCCCGGTCGCACAGGGCCCGCTTCAGCTCGGCCGTGGAGAGCGGGCCGCGGGCGCTGAACAGGATGTCGATCAGGTGAAACACCCGCAGCAGCTGTTCGTGGCGGCTGATCGAATCCATGGTGGTTCCACGCACACGAGCGGCGATCGGACGACTCCAGAGGATACCCGAGACTGTCGCAGGATTCAGGGGCGCATGCATCATGCAGAAAACCCTCGGCGACGGTCCGTGTCGATGCCTCCGCATTTCGCGACGAATCCGTGAGGGGCTGCCCGTACCCCGAGAGCCGGCGTAGCTGACGAGCGCAGGCATGGATGCCGAAGCGAAGTCAGCTTCGAGTGAGCGGAGGCCGCGGAGGGCCGGAGCGAACGTCCGGCGACGGGGTGCGGGCAGCCCCGAACCGCGGTCCGTGCTCAGCTCCCGCCGGCCTCTTCCTGCAGGGCCAGCCAGCGTTCTTCGGCGGCGGCAAGCTTTTCGGCCGCCGCTGTCATCGACGTGTGCAGCCGCAGGGCCTCGGCCGGATCGGTCGCCGTAAGGAGCGCCTCGTGGGCCGCCCGCTTCTCGGCGTCGAGCTTGGCGATCGACCGCTCCAGGTTGCCGATCTCGCGGCGGACATCCCGCTCCGACCGCGCCGGCTTGCCGGCGGCCGTCGAGGCCTTCCGCGGGGCGGGCTTGGCGGGCGGCCTGCCAGATGCGGCCTCCTCCTCGTCGATCGCGGTGTTCATCGCGGCCAGGTATTGGGGATAGGTCCCGCCGTAGTTGAGCACCCGGCCGTCGGCCACCTCGACTACGTTCGTCGCCACCACTTCGACGAACGAGCGGTCGTGGCTGGTGAAGATCACCGTGCCGCGGAAGTCGAGCAGGGCCTGCGCCAGGGCGTCGACCGTCTCCACGTCGAGGTGGTTGCCCGGCTCGTCGAGCACGAGGATGTTGCAGGAGCCCAGCAGCAGGCCCGCCAGGCAGAGCCGGGCCCGTTCGCCGCCGGAGAGCACCGACACCTTCTTCTCGACTGCCTTGCCGCGGAACAGCATCGCCCCGGCGAGGTCGAGGATCCGCTGCGACTTGGTGCCGATGGCTGCGGCCCGCTCGAGGTAGCCCAGCACGGTGTCGCTCTCTGGCAGGCTCGTGTAGACGTGCTGGGCGTAGATGCCGAGCTCGCAGCCGTGGCCCCACTTGACCTCGCCTGCCAACGGCGGCAGCGACCGCACGAGCGTCCGCAGAAACGTCGTCTTGCCCTGGCCGTTGTCGCCCACGATCGCCGCCCGCGAGCCGTGTACGATCTCGACGTCGATGCCCGAGGCGACGGCGTGGTCGGGGTAGCCGATCGCCAGCCCACGGCAGCGGACGGCCGGCCCCTGCCGCGGCGACACCTCCGGGCAGCGGATCGAGGCGGTGGGAGCGTCGGCGGCGATCTCCTCGACCTCCAAACGCTCGAGCTGCTTGCTCTTCGACTTCGCCCGGGAGGCGGTCGAGGCCCGCGCCTTGTTGCGGGCGATGAAATCCTCGAGCTGCCGCCGCTTGGCGAGCACGGCGGCGTTGGTCCGCTCGAGGTGCTCACGCTGCTCCTTCTGGTAATCGAGGAAGGCGTCGACCTTGCCGGGAAACATCGTGAGCTTGCCGCCGGAGAGGTCGAGCGTGCGGTCGCAGGTGGCGGCGAGGAAGGCGCGGTCGTGCGAGACGATCAGGCAGGATTCGCGGTAGTCGCGCAGGAAGTGCTCGAGCAGGATCTGCGTCCGCAGGTCGAGGAAGTTGGTCGGCTCGTCGAGCAGGAGAAGCGTGGGCTCGTGGAGCAGCAGGGCGGCGAGCTTGACGCGGGTCTGCCAGCCACCGGAGAGCTCCTGCACCGGCCCGGTGAGCAGCGGCCCCTTGAGCTCGAATCGGCCGGCCACCTCGCCGCACTTCCAGTCGGGCTGGCCGCTGTCGCGCATGAGGAAGGCGAGGGCCGACTCGCCAGGCAGGAAAGGATCGTGCTGCCGGAGGTAGCCCAGCCGCAGCCGCGGATGCCGGATCACCTCGCCGCCGTCGAGCTCCTCCTCGCCGAGGATCACGCGGAGCAGCGTGCTCTTGCCGGCGCCGTTGCGGCCGATGAAGCCGATCTTGCCGTCGTCGGTGATGGTGGCGCTCGCCTGGTCGAGCAGCACCTGGTGGCCGTAGCGCTTGCTGGCGTTCTTGATGTCGAGGAGGACGGCCATGGGGGGAGGGGCGGGGGGGCGCCACCACGGTAGCCACCGGAGGCCCTTCCGTGAAATATCGACCGGTCCGGGCCGCGGCACGACGCCGCGGGTCAGCCCGTCGCTGGCCCGCGCCGCGACACCTCGGCTACATTGACATGATCAGCGAACAGTCACGATTCCCTCGGAACCCAGCCATGATCTGCCGCCTCGATCGCCCTCGCCACGCCGCCGCCTTCGCCGTGGTGGCGGCCGCATTCCTGACCTCGGCCCCGGGCCAGGCGCAGCCAGCCGCCACCGGGACGGCCACGGCCACCACGTCCACCTCCGCGGCGCCGGCGGGAGCGGCCGCAGTGATCGAGGGCGTGAAGAAGGCCGCCGCGGCCTATGCGAGTAGCTTCAATGCCGGGGATGAGAAGGCCTTGGCGCTGCAGTGGACGGCCGGCGCCGAGCTCGAGGAGGGGGCGGGGCTGATCAAGGGCCGCGACACGATCGTGGCGTCGCTCATGAATTGGCGGAAGTCCCATCCGCAGGCCACGCTGGCGATCGACGTGACCGACGTGCAGCCGCTGGGCGTGGGGGCGGCCCGCGTGCGAGGCACGCTGACGTTCACCGGCCAGCCCGGCCAGGAGCCGCTCAGCTCCCGGTTCGAGAGCCTGCGGGTGTTGGAGGACGGTGCGTGGAAGATCGCAGAGTCGCGGGTGGTGCCGTCGCCCCGGGCGGCCATCGCCGGCCTGTCGTGGCTGGTCGGCTCGTGGCAGTCGGCCGATCCCAAGACCGGCACCACGATCGACGCGAACTACGAGCGGTCGCTCGCGGGCAACGCCCTCGTAGGCCGGATCAAGACGAAGCGGAAGGACGGCTCGACTTCGGAGGCGATCGACCTGATCCACGCCGACCGGCTCACGGGAGCGGTGCGATCGACCGTGGTCGACTCGACCGGCGCCCAGGCCGAGGGCATCCTTTCGACCGACGGCACCTCGTTCAACCGCAGCTTCGTGGGCACGCCGGGCGATCCGGCGATCGGCGACCACGCCGAGTGGGTGCAGGTGCTCGCGCCGCTGGGCCCCGACAAGATCCTCTGGCACACGATCGAGCGGAAGATCGACGGTCGCAGCGTTCCCAACACCGACCCGGTGCACTTCCGCCGGGTCCGCTGACGGCAGCCTCGCTCCGCATTCAAGTCCATATCCCTGACAACGTCCGCTCACAAAACAGGTCGATTCACACAGGCGTTCACTCTTCCGGAGCACCAACGATGTTCACACCCGCCCACGACAGATTTCTTCGCACGGCCGCGGCCGCAGCCATCGCCTTTGCGCAGATCTTCGCCACGTCGGCTCCGCTTCATGCCCATGGCGGCGGTGGCGGCCACGGCGGCGGCGGTGGCGGCCGCATGGGCGGCGGGGGTGGCGGCGGCATGCGGTATGGGGGCGGTGGAGGCGGCTTCGGCGGCGGTGCCGGTCGCATGGACGGCGGCTTCGATGGCGGCCGGATGGACGGGGGCATGCGCGACTTTGGCGGTGGCCGGATCGATGGCGGCGGCTTCCGCGACGGCGGGATGCGGGATTTTGACGGCGGTCGGGCGCTCGACGGTGGTGCCCGGCTCGACGGCGGCCGAGCCCTCGACGGGGGCGGCCGGCTTGACGGGGCCCGCGGCCTCGATGGCGCGCGAGGCCTGGAAGGAGCCCGCGGGATCGACGGAGTTCGCGGACTGGACGGTGCGGGCCGGATCGCCGGAGACGCCACCCTGGCGCGGGCGGCGGGCGTGGGTGCCCGCGGCATCCGGCCCTACTCGATGAACACGCTGCGGGATCGCGGAGATGCGATCCGCAACAACTTCCACAACAACAACTGGTATCACGGCGCCGGCTGGTATGGAAACCACTTCGGCTGCTGGTGGCCGGGCGGCTGGTGGTTTGGTGGCGGCTTGATGACGGCGATGCTCTGGACCGACCTCTTCGCCTGGGGCGGGTACGGCGCGTATGGCGGCGGTGGAGGCGGGGGCGGATCGGCCGTGGCCACGATCCCCTATGACTACGGCACGACGGTCGTCTACCAGGACGACGGCGTCTACGTGCAGGGCACTCGGGTGGGCACGGCCGAGGAGTATGCCCAGCAGGCGACGACGATCGCGTCGCAGGGCGGTGCCGACAAGAAGATCGCCGACGACGACGAGTGGCGGTCGCTGGGCGTGTTTGCGATGGCCCGTGCGGAGGAGAGCGACCCGAGCAACTTTCTCTCGCTGGCGATCGACAAGGAAGGGATCCTGCGGGGCAGCTACTACAACGCGGTCTCAGACGAGAACGCCCACGTGACGGGGAAGGTCGACAAGAAGACGCAGCGGGCTGCGTGGACGATTGGCGACAAGAAGGAGCCGGTCTACGAGGCGGGGATCAGCAACCTGACGAAGGAACAGTGCACGATCCTGGTGCACAAGGCGGGGGGCAAGACGGAGCAGATGCTGCTGGTGCGGGTGAAGCAGGACCTGCCTGGATCGAACGGCGAGTCGGGCGGCGAGAAGAAGCCGGCCGCAGCGGGAACGCCCGGCGGCTCGAAGCCGTAAGAAAAGAGCCGGCCGGATCACCCGGGGCGGCCCGCCCGTGACCGAGCACGGGCAAGCGAAGCCGCCCTGGCTCACACAAAACGGGCTTTTCAGCCCGCAATCCGTCCGCCGGGCCGCGCCGTCGGAAAAGGCGGAGGGCATGGGACTCGAACCCACAACCCCTTTCGGGGCACGACATTTCCAGTGTCGCCGCTAGCCATTCGCTTACCCTCCAAACGCAGGTTTTTTCGGCTGTGTGCCCTGTTG